>JALQUQ010000370.1 GCA_023263735.1 Paracoccaceae bacterium
GATACTGGGCGCTGGCGAATTCGACAAAGGCCGCATTGGCGCAAGAGGGCACGATATCGATCGTTGACCACGAGGTCGGCTTGATGAAATCGCCATGCCGCAATTCGCCCAAGCCAAGGTCACGGATCGCCGCCGGAATCTGCCGGCGGGGCAGGGCTGTCCCGCTTGCTGCTCCGGTGGTGCCCGCGGCATTCATCCGGTCGGTCTCACGGATCAGATCGCGGGCCATGATGCCCCAGACGGTATAATCCTCGGCCACATCGTTCAGACCCATCGTATGGGACAAGGTGGCCTGAGGGTCAAAGTCCACGACCAGCACCCGATACCCATCCAGCGCGGCGGCATGGGCGAAATGCAGCGCGACGGTCGATTTGCCCGCCCCCCCTTTGAAATTCGCGACCGCCACCCGAAACGCCCGCTTGCCCGCCGGACGGGGGGGCATCAGGGATTTGCGGTTGATCTTCATCTTGCGGCGCAGTTCGTTCATCTCTTCCAGCGTGAACCAGCGCTGACGACCGTCGGGTTCAACTTCCCCGCCGGGAAGGTCAGGTTCGGCGGCGAGGCGACCGCGGAAGGTGGATTGGTTGATCTTGAACACCAGTTCCGAGACCTCCCACGACGAGAATCGGCGGAGGGTCTTTTGGTTCTCGGGGCTGAAGGTCTGCTGGCGAATCCAGCTTTGCATCTTGAGCGACTGCGCCTGGAGCCGGCTGAGATCTTCGTGCGTGTACATGGGGCCTCAATCAAACGTAAATTCTGCTTGGTTTCGGAAATACGCCGGATTTGCCAAAATTGCAAAAGTTAGTTTACTGTGTTCGGGAGCCGGGGGGCGGGGGTGAAAACCTTCCCCGCGGGGAAGATTTGGGGGCATGGGGCCCCGAATCGGGTGCGGGGGGCCGTCGGGGACGACCTTGAGCCCATACCCCGCATTTGGGGGGACAGAACGGGTGGCCCTGCTGCATGTTGGGGTGACAAATCGCGCCAATGGGGGGACAATCAGGATGGCCCCCAATACCATTTAACCCAATCCTTTCAGGACTTGGTTAAGGGTCCAGGGCGGCCCCTGCGGGCGCTGACTTGACAGAATCGAAACTCTGGACGTTAATAGCTGACAATGAAGAAAGAGCGTTGGCTTTCCCCCGAAAGTGCGGCGTCAGGCGGAGCAGGGGTCGGCAGACCCATCCACAGGAGACAGCGATGGAACTGGCCCGGGCGGTCGGGCGCGATGCCGCATCGCGCAAATACGATATCCTCTCGGCTTTGATGGCCTATGCGCTGTCACAGGACAAGTTTGTTCAACGTCAGGTCATGCGCATCATGGCGCTGATCACCGCGCGCTATAACTGGCAGCGCGATGAGCTTTCGGTCGGCCAAGAGGAAATCGCGCGGCTGTGGTCGGTGGATGAGCGCACGGTCAAGCGCGAAATGGCCAAGTTCCGGTCGATGGGATGGCTGGTGCAAAAGCGGGCGGCGACGCGGGGGCGGGTCACCGTCTATGGTCTGGATCTGGGCCGGATGATGGACGACACGCGCCCGGCCTGGCCTGCGATCGGGCCCGATTTCGTGGCGCGCATGACCCCGGGGGAGACGGCCCCGCAGCCCGGCGCGAATGTGGTGCCCTTGCGCCCGGCCACGACCGGCACGCCCGACCGGATGGAGGCGGGCACTTTGTGGGGAGAGGTGCAGCGCCGGTTGCATGCGATGGACCCGGCCGTCTATCGCGCGTGGTTTCAGGCGCTGACCGGTCGAGATGGTGGGGGGGCGGCTGATCCTTGCGGCCCCGTCGCCGTTTCATGCCAGCTATGTTTCGGGCCAGATGTCGCACCGGCTGTTGGCGGCGGTGCGCGAAATCGATCCGTCGGTTTCTGCGGTCAGCGTGACGGGCTGAGCGGACCCACCTTGGCCAAACTGCCCATGCCCCCGCTGCCCGCTTATGCGCAACTGTCGGATGCTGATGAAGCGGCGCTGGCCGACCTGTTTCGCGCCGGGGTTCCCGCCAATACGCTGCGCGCGTGGGAGCGCGATCTGGCCTATATCGCGGCGTGGAAAATGGCCGTCTTTGGCCAAGCCCTGATCTGGCCCGAGACGGAAGCGGTGGCCCTGCGCTTTGTGCAGGATCATGCCGTTGATCTGACCGACCAGCCCGGCCCGGCACAGGCGGCGGCGCAAGCGCTGATCGCGCTTGGCCTGCGGGTCAAGCTGAGCGCGCCCGCCCCGGCGACGCTGGATCGCCGCATTGCCAGCTGGCAAGCCTTTCACCGGCTGCGCGAGGTGCCAAGCCCCTTTGCCGCCCCGCAGGTGGCCGCAGCCCGGCAACAGGCCCGGCGGGCGAATGCCCAACCGCGCAAGCCGAAATCGGCCCAGCCCGTCACGCGCGACATTCTGGAGCAATTGTTGGAGGTGTGCGACGACGGCCTGCGCGGCGTGCGGGACCGGGCGATCCTGTCGCTGGCCTTTGCCACCGGGGGGCGCAAGCGGAGCGAAGTGACCGGGCTGAACCTTGGCGATATCGATCTGGGCAAGGCGGCGATGGGCGAGGTCTGGGTGCGGCTGGTGCCGGCAAAGGCCGTGCCCGCCGATCAGGCCCCGCAGGTGCCGTTGAGGGGCAGGGCGGCGCGGGCGCTGGTGGATTGGATCGAAAAGGCAGAGATCCGCGAGGGCCCGCTGTTTCGCCCGATTTCAAAGGCCGAGCGGGTGCTGAAACGGCGGCTGTCGCCTGCGGCGCTGCGGGTGATTCTGGCGGCGCGATTGGGGCAGGCGGGGTTGCCCGAAGATTTCGCCAGCCCGCATGGGTTGCGGGTGGGCTTTCTGACTCAGGCGGCGCTGGACGGGGCCCCGCTGGGGGTGGCGATGCAGATGAGCTTGCACCGCTCGGCCGCGCAGGCGCGGAAATATTATGCCGAGGTCGAGAAGCCCCCCGATCCGCCAAGCGGGGCAGGGGAGGCGTAGCGGCTTTATTATAGCGCACGTTTTCGGACATGCGTGCCCATCCAGCGTCTTATGT
>JALQUQ010000371.1:0-249 GCA_023263735.1 Paracoccaceae bacterium
CTGTTGACCCATCCGGCGGTGGCAACCGTGGGGGTGGTGGGCAAGCCCGATCCGGTGCGCACCGAGATCGTCAAGGCCTATGTCGTGGCAAAGCCGAACGTGACCGTGACGGAAAAAGACCTGCAAGACCACGTGCGCGACCGGCTGGCCAGCTATTCCTATCCGCGCGAAATCGCCTTTGTCCAAGCTTTGCCGATGACGGTCACCGGAAAGGTCATCCGCAAGGCGCTGAAAGCGATGGCTGCCGCC
>JALQUQ010000371.1:259-2992 GCA_023263735.1 Paracoccaceae bacterium
AGGGGAGGTAGGTCTATGCGCCGCAGGTAGACGCCAAGAGGATGCCATGAAACTGAAATCGCAATTCCTTTCGGGGTCCGAGACGGCCAAGGCCAATCGTGCGGCCCATCTGGCCATGCTCGACACGGTGCGTCAGGCGGCGGAATGGGCGGCGGATGGCGGCGGGGCCGCCGCGCGCGACCGCCATACGGCCCGGGGAAAACTCTTGCCACGGGACCGCGTCGCCACGCTTTTGGACCCGGGCGCGCCCTTTCTGGAGCTGGGGGCGATGGCCGCGCATGGCATGTATGACGGTGCGGCCCCCTGTGCCGGGGTGATCGCCGGTGTCGGGCGGGTGCAGGGGCAGGATGTGATGGTCATCGCCAATGATGCCACCGTCAAGGGCGGCACCTATTATCCGATGACGGTGAAAAAGCATCTTCGCGCTCAAGAGATCGCCGAAGACTGCGGTCTGCCCTGCGTTTATCTGGTGGATAGCGGCGGCGCGAACCTGCCCAATCAGGACGAGGTGTTCCCAGACCGCGATCATTTCGGCCGGATTTTCTACAATCAGGCCAGGATGAGCGCCAAGGGCATCGCCCAGATCGCCGTGGTCATGGGGTCGTGCACCGCGGGGGGGGCCTATGTGCCGGCGATGTCGGATGTGTCGATCATCGTGCGCGATCAGGGCACGATCTTTCTGGCCGGTCCGCCCTTGGTGCGGGCCGCGACCGGTGAGGTGGTGACAGCCGAGGATTTGGGCGGCGGCGATGTGCATACCCGTCTTTCCGGCGTGGCGGATTATCTGGCCGAGGATGATGCCCATGCCCTTGCCCTTGCCCGCCGGGCGATTGGCCATCTGAACCGCACGCGCCCCGCGACCGTGCACTGGCAGACCCCCGAAGCCCCCGCCTATGATCCCGAAGAGATCCTGAGTGTCGTTCCCGCCGATCTGCGAACGCCCTATGACATCCGCGAGGTGATCGCCCGCATCGTTGATGGCAGTCGCTTCGATGAATTCAAGGCGCGCTTTGGCGAAACGCTGGTCACCGGTTTTGCCCATGTGATGGGGTGCCCGGTGGGGATCGTTGCCAACAACGGTGTCCTGTTTTCGGAAAGCGCGCAAAAGGGCGCGCATTTCGTGGAACTGTGCAGCCAACGCAATATTCCACTGGTTTTCTGCAAAACATCACGGGCTTCATGGTTGGTCGCAAATACGAGAACGAGGGCATTGCGCGGCACGGGGCCAAGATGGTCATGGCTGTCGCGACCACCGCCGTGCCGAAGATCACGATGGTTGTCGGCGGATCGTTTGGCGCGGGCAATTACGGCATGTGCGGCCGCGCTTACTCGCCACGCTTTTTGTGGATGTGGCCGAATGCCCGCATCAGCGTCATGGGTGGCGAGCAAGCTGCCAGCGTGCTGGCCACGGTCCGCCGAGAGGGGATCGAACGCAAGGGCGGCACATGGTCGCCCGAGGAGGAGGCCGAATTCAAGCGCCCGACCATCGAGATGTTCGACCGTCAAAGCCATCCGCTTTATGCGACGGCGCGGCTGTGGGATGACGGGATCATCGACCCCCGCCGGTCGCGCGAGGTGCTGGCGCTGTCTTTGACGGCGGCGCTGAACGCCCCCATCGAACCCACGCGGTTCGGGTTGTTCCGGATGTGAGCGGGGGGCCGTCGATTGGCGGCCCCGTCGAATGACCGGCCCGATGGCATGGGCCAAGGGCAAAGAGAGTTTCAAGGAGGCCCCAAGGCATGTTTCGCAAGATCCTGATCGCAAACCGGGGCGAGATTGCCTGCCGCATCATCGAGACCGCCCGGGACTTGGGGGTGCAGACGGTTGCCGTCTATTCCGATGCCGATGCGGGCGCGCGGCATGTGCAGATGGCGGATGCGGCGGTGCATATTGGCGGATCAGCCCCCCGTGACAGCTACCTGCGGGGCGAGGCGCTGATCTCGGCCGCTTTGGCCACCGGGGCCGAGGCGATCCATCCCGGATATGGCTTTTTGTCGGAAAATCCCGATTTCGTGGAGGCGGTCACGGCGGCGGGGTTGGTCTTTATCGGCCCCTCGGCCCGGGCCATTCGCGCGATGGGGCTGAAGGATGCCGCCAAGGCACTGATGGAACAGGCGGGGGTGCCTGTCGTGCCGGGGTATCACGGCGCCAATCAAGACCCCGCGCATCTGGCCGGGGCGGCAGAGGCCATCGGCTATCCGGTTCTGATCAAGGCGGTGGCGGGCGGCGGCGGCAAGGGGATGCGCCGGGTCGATCACCCCAAGGATTTCGCCGCCGGTCTGGCGTCGGCCAAGGCCGAGGCCGCGAATGCCTTTGGCAATGACGCCGTGCTGATCGAGAAATACGTGCTTTCGCCCCGCCATATCGAGGTGCAGGTGTTCGGGGATGGCACCCGGGCGGTGCATCTGTTCGAACGCGATTGTTCCTTGCAGCGACGGCACCAAAAGGTGATCGAAGAGGCCCCCGCGCCCGGCATGACCCCCGAGATGCGGGCAGCCATGGGGGCCGCCGCCGTTCGCGCCGCCGAAGCGATTGGCTACAAGGGCGCGGGCACGATCGAATTCATCGTGGACGGGTCCGAAGGGCTGCATCCGGACCGGTTCTGGTTCATGGAGATGAACACGCGCCTTCAGGTCGAACATCCGGTGACCGAGGCGATTACCGGGATCGATCTGGTCGAATGGCAGTTGCGTGTTGCGGCGGGCGAGCCCCTTCCAGCCCGTCAGGACGATC
>JALQUQ010000372.1 GCA_023263735.1 Paracoccaceae bacterium
GCTAGGAATCCGTCCCGAGGCGATCACCGACCCGGAAGGAGCAGATCGAAAATCAACGAATATCCAAATGCTGCAAAGTCGCGTGATCGTAACAGAACCAGCCGGGTCAGATACTTTCGTGACGATGAGTTTGGGCGGTCGAGACGTGCTTGCCCGAATGCGCGCGGATGCGTCGGTGATTGCTGGAGAGGTTTACGAGTTTGCATTCAACATGGACAAGGCGGTTGTCTTCGATCCAAAGACTGAGAGCAGGATTCAATTTTAGGGTCGTATGGGCCCTTTTGATGGAATGGCGACCCCTCCTGAAGTCATCAAAGAGGGAATGGACATCCACCCCATCAAAAAGAGCTGTCACGCAAGCGAACACACAGCAGCTTCTGGTGCCTAAAGGCGCCACTAGTATCGTATCTCGCGCGCAAGTATGGCCAGCCCGTGAACACCGTAACCGTCCGGTCTGACTGCCCTGATTTTCTGTTTCTTGGGTCGATAGTGTCCACCATCGATAGTGGACACTATGAGGCACTCCATGGCGGGGAAAAAAGGTTTGAAAAAGCGGGTATGGTCGGATGACGAGAAGCGGACGATTTGTGAACAGACGCTGACGCCCGGGGTGTCGGTAGCGCAAGTCGCGCGGCGCTATTCGATGAATTCCAATTTGATTTTCAAGTGGTTGAAAGACCCAAGGTTCGCACCTGCCGCGGGAGATGTTGATCATGACGTGGTCAGTGAAGCAGTTTTTCTGCCAATCGAAATCGCAGGTGCCGCGATCGATCATGCGCCCAATGCGGCACCCTCCACCGCGCACTCTTCGACTTGCCGACCCTTGGTCGCGAACCGTGTCGACGTCACGTTGTCCGATGGGCGTCGGATCGTGGTGGATGGCCCGACTTCGTTGACGGCAGTCCTTGGGCTGGTTGAAGGGTTGATGTCATGATCCCCGTGCCTGGCAATACCAAGATTTGGCTGGCTGCAGGGGTGACCGACATGCGGCGGGGATTCAACACGCTGGCAGCGCAGGCGGAAAAGGTACTGGAAGAAGACCCGTATTCCGGCCATCTGTTCGTGTTCCGTGGGCGTCGGGGGGATCTTTTGAAAATCATCTGGTGGGACGCGCAGGGGGCATGCGTTTTTTCGAAACGCCTGGAACGCGGACGCTTCGTCTGGCCTGCTGCGAAAGAGGGTAAAGTGCTGCTCCGGGCGTCGCAAATGTCGATGCTTCTGGAGGGGATCGATTGGCGGGTTCAGCAGAAAACGTGGCGTCCGCTGATGACGGGATAAGCCAATAAAACAAGGGCTTCTGCGCTGTTTCTCATTCCCCTGATGGCCGGGATTTGGTATAAATCCTGCAATGCTGAAAGCCTTTCAAACCCTGCCGTCCGATCCCGATGACTTGCGCACGACAGCGCAGGGTTTGCTTGATCTGGCCAAGGCGCAAGCGCTGAAAATCGAGAAGCTTGAGCATCAGCTGGCAGGCCACAGGAAGGCGCGGTTCGGCTCGAAATCCGAAAGCGCCGACCAGCTGGCGCTCGACCTGCAAGAGGATCGCGAAATCGGCGAGGCCGCCGCGGCACAGCACGATGATGCCGACGAAACCGAAGAACAGACAGACGACAAGCTGTCCAAACGCAAGCACAACCGCAATCCCCTGCCCGAACATCTCGAACGGCAAAAGCAGATCCTGTCACCCGGCGACACCTGCGCCGACTGTGGTGGCAAACTGCGCCAGCTGGGCGAGGACGTGACCACCGAGCTGGACTACATCCCCGGTCACTTCGTTGTGCGCGAAATTATCCGCCCCCGCATGACCTGTTCATGCTGCGAGACCTTTGCACAGGTTCCGCTGCCAAGCCGCCCGATCGTTCGCGGTATCGCCGGACCGGGCCTCTTAGCGCATATGTTGGTCGGAAAGTTCTGCGATCACCTTCCGTTGCACCGCCAATCGCTGATCTATGCCCGCGAGAACGTGCATATCCATCGTTCGACCATGTGCGACTGGATGGGAAAGATCACCGCGCTGCTGGAACCCTTGGCAGACCACATCGGCACGGTGGTTCGGGCGGGACCGGCCTTGTTCGCAGATGATACCCCGATCCGGATGCAAAGCGATGGCAAGGCCGGGAGATTCCAGACCGCCCGAATGTGGAGCTATGTCCGCGACGAACGACCGTGGCGCGGTCAGGCCCCACCATGCACCTGGTACCAGTTCAGCGTGGACCGAAAAGGCAAACACCCCACGTCGCATCTCAAGGGATACAAGGGGGCCGTCCATGCCGATGGCTACACTGGGTTCAACGGTATCTTCGGCGACAATCTGGCCACCGAACAGGCCTGCATGGTCCACGTGAGGCGCAAATTCGTCGATGTCTTAGAACGCGACGGATCGACCATTGCCAAAGAAGCCATCGAACGGATCGCCAGGCTCTATGCCGTCGAAAAGGAGGCGCGGTACCAGACGCCCAAGGACCGCGTTGCCCTGCGCCAGAAAATGGCAAAGCCGATCTTCGATGACCTTGAGGCATGGCTGAAAGACAGGTTGCCCAAAATCTCGGGTAAGACGCCTTTGGCGGAGGCCATCCGTTATGCCCTGGGACGCATGCCAAAGGCACGGCCATATTTGGATAACGGTCTGTTGGAATTGGACAATAATATTTGCGAGCGATCAATCAGGCCGCTGACTCTTGGAAGAAAAAATTATCTCTTCATGGGGTCAGAAGGCGGCGGCAAAGCAGCAGCTATCGCCTACACCCTGATCGAAACCGCCCGCATGAACAACGTCAATCCCGAAGCTTGGTTGACTTGGGTCCTGACCCATGTCGCCGATCATAAAATCAACCGCATCGAAGATCTGGCCCCTTGGAATTGGCAACCAAACTGAAAAGTCAACGCCAGTCAGACCGGACGGATACCACCCTGGATGAGCTGGTGAACTTCAATATCCCTGAACCTCAGCGACGAGAGTTAAAGCTCTGGTGCGCTGAGAGGG
>JALQUQ010000373.1 GCA_023263735.1 Paracoccaceae bacterium
ACCCGTCTGACGATGGTCAGGACATCCGCTCCGAGATGTTGTCCACCATGAAGCGCATGGGCATCAAGGTTGACAAGCACCACCACGAAGTGGCGACCTGCCAGCACGAACTGGGCATGATCTTCGGTGGTCTGGTCGAACAGGCCGACAACATCCAGAAGTACAAATACGTGATCCACAACGTGGCCCACGCCTACGGCAAGACCGTGACCTTCATGCCCAAGCCCATGAAGGGCGACAACGGCTCGGGGATGCACGTGAACATGTCGATCTGGAAAGACGGCAAGCCGCTGTTCGCTGGCGACAAATACGCTGACCTGTCGCAGGAAGCCCTGTACTTCATCGGTGGTATCCTGAAGCACGCCAAGGCGCTGAACGCTCTGACCAACCCGTCGACCAACTCGTACAAGC
The DNA here is from genome assembly GCA_023263735.1 of Paracoccaceae bacterium. Classification (GTDB taxonomy): domain Bacteria; phylum Pseudomonadota; class Alphaproteobacteria; order Rhodobacterales; family Rhodobacteraceae; genus Pseudotabrizicola. The sequence continues at coordinate 412 of JALQUQ010000373.1, forward strand.
GTCTGATCCCGGGCTTCGAAGCTCCGGTTCTGCGCGCGTTCTCGGCACGCAACCGCTCGGGCTGCGTTCGTATTCCGTGGACCGAATCGCCGAAGGCAAAGCGCGTCGAGGCTCGTTTCCCCGATCCGGCCGCAAACCCCTATCTGGCGTTTGCAGCCCTGCTGATGGCTGGCCTTGACGGGATCAAGAACAAGATCGATCCGGGCCCGGCTTCGGACAAGGACCTGTACGATCTGCCGCCCGAAGAACTGGCCGCCATCCCGACCGTTTGCGGCTCGCTCCGCGAAGCTCTGGAAGAGCTGGAAAAGGACATGGACTTCCTGCTCGCAGGCGACGTGTTCACCAAAGACCAGCTCGAAGGCTATATCGCTCTGAAATGGGACGAAGTGTACGCTTACGAGCACACCCCGCACCCGATCGAGTATCAAATGTACTATTCCTGCTAAGATTTGGCAGGTTGCGGAAAGGGCGCCCTCGGGCGCCCTTTTTGTTTGGCCCTTTTTGTTTAGCTGGGGCCTGTTGGCTGGCAAATGGGGCGAATTTTCATTCCCAACCCCGGATCAAAGGCCTAAGCTGACCCCATTCTTTTCATTCCTTTGGGGTCAAGTGTGATGCTGCGGCTGGTGTTTCCCCTTGTCTGGCTGACCGCATCGGCCGCATTTTCCTGTCCGCAAAGCTTTGATACCGATCACGGGATGCGCCTGACCTCGACCAATCCCCCCTCGACCGAGGTGTTTCGGCGCACGCCCGATGGGCTGACCCAGCACCGGGTGACCCTGATCGATGGCACCAAGGATGAGGCGAGCTATCTTTACCCCCATCCCCTTATCGTCGGCGAGCGGGTCGCGGGGGGCGTGACGCTGGGCTTTCGTTATGACGGCGAAATCCCGTGGCTGGATGATTTGCCCATTCGCAAGGAATGGCGGGCGCAAGTCACCCTGCGCCGCGATGGCAAGATCATGGCCAAGGGGCGCGACACGGTCACCTTTCTGGGCCTTGACGGCATCCGCATCGGCGATTGCGCCTATGGCATCTGGCGGGTCGAAGAGGTGATGGAGCTGGAGGGCATGGCCCCGATCATTCTGGAAAAGCACTACAGCCCGCAGTTGGGCCTTGTGCTTTTGGTTGCCCAAAAGACCGAATCCGGGGATGTGACATCGGTCGCCACCTTTGACACCATCGACATCGCGACCGGGGACTAAGCGCCGATCCGCCCCCGGCTGATTCTGTTCGCCGGGCGGAGTTGGCGCAAATTTCGGCCCTGTCCGGCCAAAATCGCGGCCCTTTGCCGGTCATTTTTCAGGCAGTCTTGCGGGGACGTTCACGCCAGTCGCATGATTTTGCGCAAACGGGCGACAATCCTAATCCTTTGTTGAGCATTGTCGTGAAATCGTCACAGGAACGCCCGATTTCGGGTTGCAAATCGCTGGTATGAAGGGTCCCATCACCGCACGCCCGCGCTTTCAGAGACAGGAGATTCCGCCATGCCGGTTATTCAGTTTCGCCCCGCTTTGAACCGCCCATCCCGTGATGGGGCGCAGGCACATCTCGGCGCGGATCAGGCGCGTGGCATGGGCAATCGTGGCACGGTGGTGCCCCTGCGCCGCCCCGCGACCCCGCGCCGTGAGGCTGACATCAGCTATGCCGATCTGATCAATGCGCCTGACGCCCTGTCGCGCCTTTCCACGCTGATCAGCGCCTGAAACCGGCCCCCCGGATCGCAGCGACCTATCACAGCGCGCGGTGAATCGGGAATTCCCGCAGCAGATCGGCCTGTTCCTGTGTCAGGCTTTCGCGCGCCACCAAATAGGTGTGGATCGAAAACACCACCGCCCGCGTGTGCGGCAACCGGATCAGGCATTGCCGCTCGGATCGGATAAAGGGCATGTCGTCCTGTGCGGTCAAATCCTTGGGCGCCGCTTCCGACAACGGGTTGAACAGCGGCGCGCGGGACAGATGGCCATTGGCCCGCCACATCGGCGATTCGGGCCGCACGGCATCCAACAGACGTTGCACCCTCTTGCCCACATCCTCGGTGTATTTCGCCACCGGCAGGTGAATGCGCATCATCGGGCGGCCCAGCTTTTCCGCCAAAACCCACCCGGCCGGAAAGCACAGAACCGCCGCCGACAACAGGTGCTCGCCGTCGGGGCCATCCTGCATCAGGCACAGATCCTCTTGCACCAGCCGCCCCAAGGTTTCCAATTTCCGCGCGGGATCAAGCGGCACGATCTGCCCGTCGGGGCGGGTCACATCATTCCCCCGGCGCACAAATCCCTGCGGCAGCCGGGCCAGCGTAAAGTCGTAAAGCTCCTCCACCGCGGCGGCGGCCATGTCGGTCTGCCCGATCACCTCCCGGGGGCGTTCGGCAATCAGCCGGTCGCGCAGCGCCATCTGGGGGCCATAGGCATCATCGACGATCAGCCAATCTTCCATGCGCAACGGCAAGGTGCCGGGCAACCGGCGCGTCCGCGCATCCATCCACGGCCCAAAGGGCAAAGTCTTCTGCAAGATCACATCCATGCCCGGGTGGTACCAAGAATCCCCGCCCCTGAATAGCC
>JALQUQ010000374.1 GCA_023263735.1 Paracoccaceae bacterium
GAGCTAGAAAAAGCTAAAACAGAAACTGGCCATGGTGCTTTTTCAGCGAAGTTGTTTGATAAAACAAAAGACAACGACCAATTAAGTAAGATGCTTTACTTCGATACAAAGACGATGACGCGCCAGCCTTCGCCCAAAAGGCGCGCGCTGATCGCGGCCCCGATAAAGCCGGCGGCTCCGGTGACAAGGGCTGTGGGCATGGCATTCCTCGGCGGATCAGGGCGTGCGTGTCGATTGTTCTATCGCAAGACGCAGCTGCCTCGCCATGTGGCGGTAATCGAATTTTTCCAGCGCGGCCTTGCGGGCACGGCCGCCCACCGCAAGGCGCAACTCTTCATCCCGCGCCAGACGGCCCGCCACCTCGGCCAGCGCCGCGACATCGCATTGCGGGGTCAGAAAGCCGGTTTCGCCCTCCTCGATCATATCCGCCGTGCCGCCGATGCGCGAACAGATGACGGGCAGGCCCATGGCCATCGCCTCCATCACCGCCACCGGCGCGGCCTCGCCCTGACCAAAGCTTGAGAGCACAAAGACATCGGCCTCTTGCAGCGCCTGATGCACCCGGTCTTGGCCCAAGGCCCCGGTCAGGGTGACATGGGCGCCAAGGTTCAGCGCCGCGATTTCGGCCTCGATTTCGGTGCGATAGGGGCCATCGCCCACGATCTTGTAGTGAAAGGCCAGCCCCTGATCGGCCAAGCGCCGCAGCGCGCGCAGGAAATAGACATGCCCCTTGGTCAGATTGAGCCGCGCGACCGACAGGAATGCGATGGGCCGCGTCAGGGTCCGCGGGCGGGGTGCGGGCGTCAGCGCCGCCGCATCGACGCCCATCCAGATCACCGGCACCCGCAAGCTTTGGTTCAGCGCCAGAAGCTGCGCCTGCAAGGGCCGGGTGACGGCCGAGACAAAGCGCGCGGCAGAGGTCTTGGCACGATGGTCGCGGCCATAGACCTCCAGATCGCCATGCAAGGTCAGGCTATAGGGCAAATCGCCCAGAATATGGGCCAAAGCCGCCAGATGGGCGGCATCGCCACAGGAATGCACATGCAGATGGCCGATGCCGCGCTCGGCGGCCACCCGCACCAGCATCGCGGCCGAGGGGATCAGCGCCATCAGGCGCAGCCGCTGTTGCACGGGCGTCTCTTGCAGGCCCAGCACATAAGACATCGCCCGCGCCAGCCGCAGGGGGCGCGTCACCCCGGCACGGAGCGTGGGGCCCAGCCGGGGCGGAAAGACATAGGTGGTGCGGGCCCGGGCGGCGGGGCCAAAGGGATGGGGGCAATCCTCGGGCGCGGGGGCGCGGGTCGAGAGGAAGGTGATCGGAACCCCGGTTTCCTCGATCGCCTGCGCCTCGCGCCAGAAAAAGGCATGGGTCTGGCCCGGAAAGGCCGGAACCAGATAGCCGATGCTCAAAGATGTCTTTCGCGCCACTTCCACAGGTAAAAGGCCCAAATCCAGATGATTATTTCCAATCCAAACGACCAGTGCAGCACAAAAGAGGCGATCCAGTGGCCAGTGTCGGGCGGGACGGTGATCGGGCTAAAGAGATGCTGGCTGACCGGCGCCCCCCAAAGGATACCGCCCCCGATACTATCAAGGATCAGATGCAAAAGGATCACCGCAAAAGCCAGAAGGGCCGTCGAAACGTAGGGGCGAAAGCGGGCGATCACCCGCATCAGGGGCAGGGTGACCCCGGCGACCACAGCCCAGAACAGCGGCACATGCACCCAATAGCGGTGATGGTGAAATGCGCCATGATCGATCAGATGGAACCAGATCATGTCGAAATCGGGCAGGATGGAGGCCACCAGCGCCACCGGCATCGCATGGGGAATGGTCCAGCGGCCCTGCGCCACCCGGGCCGAGATATAGCCCGAGGGCAGATGTGCGGTCAGCATGTCATTTCCCCTTCATGCCGCCCAAAACGGCCAAAATCATCCCGGCACAATGATCCGCGTATCCACCCGCACTCCCATCTCGATGGTTTTCGAGGCGATAACGAAAGGGTCGTAGGATGCCTTTCTGAAAAGGCGCAATACTTGACAACAGGCATATCCAGTACTAGCTTTCTAGAGGAGATGAGGGCGCTGGATCACAATAGTTACCCAGGATCATCTCTGTAAAAGCCCGTCTATTCAGATGGGCTTTTTAGTTTTGATTGGCTTGATGGCGTCGCCTTTTGGCATGACCGAAAATAACTCGGCCCGTGGCTTCTTGGCTGTCATCTCGAACACACCTCTATCGTTAACAATGTTGCCGTATCTGTCTGACCGTGGCACCGGATTGTCGATCCGTGACCATGTCGGGCCTATGTTCACGACAGACAGGGGAGAGAGAGCAGAGACAATTTGCTCTATCATGTCGTCGACCGTGTAGCCGTCTTTGGAGCGGCTGTTATACAGGTGCCGCCCGACGAAAAGGATTTCGTTTTGTTCAAGCAGGTGAAGACCAAGGCTGGATCTGCCGGTGTTGAGCTCTGTGAATTGTGTTTCCGTGAGAAAGCCGATCTCTATCGAAGGGGCACGTTCCCCGGTTGCAATTCTGGTCAAATTGAACCTGATCCGTGACTCTGCATCCCCGTATAGTGGCAAAGAAGAGTCCCTAAGTTGAAATGATCACACAATCAGAAGCATATGCCTGCACCAAGATAAAGAGAAATGGCCGAGCCTGAAATCCGAAAGATGTCTTAATCTCACCCCGGCACATATTGCCCCAGATCGGGCAGGATCAGGGCCATGAACGCCTGCAATCGGGCATCGGCTGTGGCCTCCTCCTCGCCCGCGACGATCGGGGTGACCAAGCGGACCAAGGCGCCATCGCTGCGCCCCTTGGTGATGCCATCGGACAAAAGCGCCAGTTTCGCCGCCCAATCATCGGCCATCCGGCGGCCGCGCTGTTCCGACCAGTAATAGACCAATTGCCGCTCCAGCCCCTTTTGGATCACCGCGCGGTTC
>JALQUQ010000375.1 GCA_023263735.1 Paracoccaceae bacterium
CATCATATAGAAAAAATGTTCGTTCACAAGTCGATTGTAGATAAGATATAGACACAACAAAAAAGGATTAACTGAAATTACAAAATAAATTTATAACTGATTCTACTTGTGAAATGGGATCAGCACCATCGACGCCAACAGCAGCGGCTGCGCCAGTTCCATCTGATACCACACCCGATGGGCGCGGGCCGAAAAGCCCGCCTTTTCCAGATCGTGAATATATTGCGGCAATTTCCAGAACGGCACAGCAGACGGTTCGCCAAAGGTGTCACGAATGCCTTCGCGCGTCAGGTTCGATTTCAGGGTCGATCCTTCGTCCAGATTGGCGACCGAGCGTTCGGGGTTCGGCTGGGTCAGATCCCATTGCTTTGCCCCGATCAAGGCCCAGGCCCCGGGGATCAGACGGGCGCTTGTCGCCTCGATCCGCGATTGGGGCTGACCCTCTCCGTCAAACAACAGAAAGGTGACACCGAACAATTCGGTACCATCCGTATTGGAACGGATTGCACGGATCACGGTTTGCCCCACGTCACTTCCTTGTCGAAGCCAGAGTCCAGTCTCTGACAGGGATAAGGTACTTTGCACGTTTTGCGCAATGTTTGCCCAGACCCGATCGTATTCTTTTTGCGTGGCGGCGACCAGCGGGTTCAGGACCGAAACGGCAAAGGCCCCAACGCCAAGGGCCACCAGAACCGGGGCCACCAGAAACCCCACCGCCGACCGGCCCGAGGCGCGGATCGCCACCAGTTCGGACGAGCGCGCCAATCCCAGAAACAGCGCGATCGACGCCAGAATCGTGATCAGCGGCAAAATCCGATAGATCGAGGCGGGCGCATTCATCAGGGCCAGATGAAAGGCGGTGCGGGTTGAAATGTCCTGTTCGGTAAAGCGGCGCAATTGTTCGACCACGTCGATCAGGACCATGATCGCGATAAAGACGGCCAGAACCTGCAGAAACGACCAGAGAAAACGGCGCGCGATGTACAGCGACAGCTTCATGCCGATGCCCCCTTGCGGGCCGATTTGAACTTGTTCAGCACGCCGCCCACGGGCCGGGGCCGCTGGGAATACCACAGCAGGGCCACGGCAATCCCGATCCCGGACAGCGGGGCCAGATATTCGGCCGGCCAATGCGCGGCACTGCGCAGCGCCATGGCCGAGCCTTGGGTGTTGATCATCTGCACGACGATCAGCAGCCCCACCGCAATCCCGATCTGCCGCCACAGCCCGAACCGGCTGAACCCGCCCAGCAAAAGCGCCGCAAACCCGATCATCCCGGTGGCAAGACCCAGAAACGGTTGGGCAATCCGGCTGTGCCCCTCTTGCAGCATGGCTGCCGCCGACGCGCCGGTTTCGGCCATCAGATCGGGGGCCGCGCTCAGCAATTCGGGGGTGGTCAGTTCGTCCAACGACCGCCGCAAGCCCGTGCCCCCGTCAATAAGACCGTCCAGATCATAGGTCACATCGGCAAACCGGGTGATCGACAGCCGCCCGCTCTGGCGGTCAAGCGATTGGGTCATCCCCTCGAACATCAGCAGTTTCGGCCCGGTATCGCCCCGCACCAGCAGCGCCTTGCGCGCCGTATAGGTCGCGCCGGTGGCGGGGTCGCGGTCATCGTTCAGAAAGATATCGCGCAATTCGCCGGTTTCGGTGATGGCGCGGATATACAGGGTCACGCCGTCCGAAGGGTGCATGAACTGCCCATCGCGCAAAAACCGCGCGGTCACATTCTCGGACAATTCGGCACTGCGCACGGCCAACGTCTGGCGCGAAATCGGCACCAGAACATGCGTCAGCACCGAAGACATCAGCGCCACGGTCAAGCCGAAATAAATCACCGGCCGGGCCAGCCGAAAACTGGAAAACCCCATGGCCTGCATCACCACCAATTCGCTTTCGCCCATCAGCCGATTGGCGGCATAAACCGTGGCCACAAAGGCCGAAACCGGCAACACCAGCCGGATCACATTGGGCAGGGTCAACAGCGAGAATTCGATAAAGACCAGCGCCGATTGGCCATCCCCGATCAGTTGGTCAAACAATCCGACGGCGCGATTGACCCAGTAGACCGACACCAGCAGCAGAGAAAAGAATCCGAAAAGCCCAAGAAGTTGTGACAGCAGATATCTGTCGAATCTTGGCACGGTTCCGGTCACCTTTACAAATTTCCCCGGCGGACCCTAGGCGAAAGCCCGGGCAATGGAAACTGGTATCTGGTCATTCCGGGGGGCACAGACTAGCTTCTGGCAAAACATTGCCGCAGGGAGAGAGTCAGATGACCGAGACCGTTGCCATTCACTTTGTCGAGGTTGACGCCGGGGCGATTGCCGCGCATCCCGGCAGGCTCGCTGTCTTTGCCGATGTCGCAACCCCGCTGAGCCCGTCGCTGAAGAAGATCGACCGGGCAATGCGCGGCGCGATCGTGCGGGCGGTCGAAAGCACCGCCTTTGCCGCCCTGAAACCCGGCGATGCCCTGGATCTGGCCTTTCCAGCGGGGCTTGCGGCCGAAGCGGTGCAACTGATCCGCCTGCCGCGCAAATCCGCCCTTCGTGAGGCGCGCAAGGCGGGCGCGATGATCGGCAAGACCCTGTCGAAATCGGGCACCATCGTTCTGGCCGAGGCGCATCCCATGGCCGATGAGATCGCCTTTGGTCTGGCGGCCCGCGCCTATGATTTCACCCCGCACAAGACGGCCGAGCCGAAAAAGCCCGGCCCGGTGCGCATGATGGTGGCCCGGCCCGAAGCGGTGGCCGCCACCGCAACCGCGGGCGCCGCGGTCGTCGAAGGCCTGACCTTCGCCCGCGATCTGGTCAATGAACCCGCCAATGTGCTGACCACCACCGATTTCGCCGCCCGGCTTGCCGCCATGAACGATTTGGGCCTGACGGTCGAAATCCTCGAGGAAGACGCCCTCGCCCAACTGGGCATGGGGGCGCTTTT
>JALQUQ010000376.1 GCA_023263735.1 Paracoccaceae bacterium
GCGGAATTCGAAATCCACAAAGAACGACACATTGCAGCCGCCCGGCACATCGGCAAAGGCCCAGTTGGACCGCATATATTTGAACGGCCCGTCCAGATACTCGGTGTCGATCTTATGCGCTTCGGGCCACAGGGTCACACGGCTGGCAAAACGCTCGCGAAAGACCTTGAAGCTGATGACCAGATCGGCCTCCATCACTTCGGAGCCATCGGGCCCGGGCGTGCGCGACCGGATGCGCGCGGCCGAGTTCCACGGCAGAAATTTCGGGTAACTTCCGACATCCGCCACAAGATTATACATTTCTTGGGCCGTATACGGCAGAAAGCGCGTTTCCGAATGTGTTGGCATTGGCTATTCCCATGACTCGGTGCGCGGTTTGATAAGGATTCGCGCGGAAATCAAGGGGAACCCATGCCTCAGCGACCCTATGTCATAGATCAGATGATCAGCGCCAAGGCGATTGCCGCGCGGATCGAGGATTTGGCGCGCGAAATCACCGCACATTTTCAGGGCACCGACAAATTGGTGATCGTGGGCCTGCTGCGGGGCTCGTTCGTGTTCATCGCCGATCTGGTGCGCGAGATCGACTTGCCGATCGAGGTCGATTTTCTGGAGGCCAGCAGCTATGGCGACGCCACGGAATCAAGCCGCGAGGTGCGGATTCTGAAAGACCTGCGCGGCAAGATCGAAGGCCGCGACGTGCTGGTGGTCGAAGATATCATCGACACGGGCTTTACCCTGACCCATGTGGTGGCGCTGTTGAAATCGCGCAAACCCGCCCGGTTGAAGGTCTGCGCCCTGTTGGACAAACCCACCCGTCGCGAAGTGCCGATGCAGGCCGACTGGACGGGCTTTACCATTCCCGATGAATTCGTCGTGGGCTACGGCATCGACTTTGCGCAGCGCAATCGCAACCTGCCCTATATCGGAAAGGTGCGGTTTACGGACAGCGCCGCATGAACCTTGTCTGGCTGATGCGCATGGCGAAATGGGCGCGCAATCCGCCCAGCCCCCGGCAGGTGAAACTGGTGCTTGGGGTTCTTTTGGCCTGTCTGGTGCTGTTTGGCATCGAATGGGCCGGATATTGGCCCGAAGCGCTGCAGGTGAACCGGATTCCGAAACCCTGACCCGGGGGTTCTTTGTTCTTTGTCGGTCTCGAACTTTGGGGTAACGTCGCGTCAAGCGCCAGTCAGGCGCCCCATGGAGGCGAGATTTCATCATGAAACGATTGGCTTACCTCGCGATGTCGGCGGCCGTCCTTGGCGGCGCGGTGTTTTGGGCGGTGACGAGCCCAAAGATGGTTGACCCAAAACTGTTTGCCGGGCTGGAACCGGATCTTGCGCATGGCGAGGTGGTGTTCACGGCCGCCGGATGTGCGTCGTGCCACATGGCCCCGGGGGCCGAGGGGGCGGCAAAGCTGCAACTGGTCGGCGGGCAAGAGTTCGCGTCAGATTTCGGAACGTTTCTCGCGCCCAACATCAGCCCCGACCCGGTGCATGGCATCGGCGGTTGGGGTGTGCTCGATCTGGCCAATGCGATCATGATGGGCGTGTCCCCCGATGGGGCGCATTATTTTCCGGCCTTGCCCTATTGGAGCTATGAACGGATGGAGCCGCAGGATGTGGTCGATCTACATGCCTATCTGATGACGCTTCCCCCGGTGGCAACCCCGTCGCAACCGCACAAGGTGGGCTTTCCCTTCAACATCCGCCGCATGCTGGGCGGGTGGAAGTTCCTGAACATGCGGCCCGAATATGTGGTGGATGGCCAGCTGAGCGATGCCGAAGCGCGGGGACGCTATATTGCCGAGGCCTTGGCGCATTGCGGCGAATGCCACACCCCGCGCGATCCCTTGGGGGGGCTAAAGCTTGGATCGTGGCTGTCGGGGGCCCCCAACCCAACCGGGCAGGGCAAGATTCCGAACATCACACCCGGCGCGCTGACCTGGTCCGAAGATGAGATCGTCGAATATCTGACCTCTGGCTTTACACCCGAATTTGACTCGGTCGGGGGCCATATGGCGCATGTGGTGGAAAACATGGCGCGGCTGCCCGAAGAGGACCGCCGCGCCGTCGCCGCCTATCTGAAAAAGGTAGCGGCGGTTCAGTAACCGCCGCGCCTGTGGTTACGAATTCAGCTCGTAGGCCCGTTCGCCATGGACCGACAGGTCCAGACCATTCGTTTCGGCCTCGGCATCCACGCGCAGCGGTGTGATCAGGGCGCAGAGCTTGATCAGGACAAAGGTCACGACCACGGTAAAGACACCGACAACGGCCAAGGCCCCAAGTTGCGCGGCCCACGACCCATAGCCAAAAACCGCGACCATGATGGTGCCAAAGATGCCGCCCACGCCGTGAACGGCAAAGACGTCAAGCGTATCGTCGATCTTGATCTTGTTGCGGACAAGGCTCACGGCCTCTTGGCACAGGATACCGGCCACGAAACCGATGATCAGCGCCTCGATCGGACCGACATAGCCCGAGGCCGGGGTGACCGAGGCCAGACCCGCGATCGTACCCGTGACCAGACCCACCAGCGAGGCGCGGCCGAACTTGATGCGCTCCCACAAGATCCAGCTCAGCGAGGCGGCCGCGGCCGACAAATGGGTGACGGTCATCGCCATGGCGGCCTGACCATTGGCAGCCAAGGCCGAACCGCCGTTAAAGCCGAACCAGCCAACCCACAGCATCGCGGCCCCGGCCATCACCATGCCCGGCTGATGTGGCGGGGTGTGGCGGTTTTTGCGCGGGCCCAGGAAATAGGCGACCATCAGGGCCGCCAGACCGGCGGTCTCATGCACGACAATGCCGCCCGCAAAGTCGCGCGTGCCAAGGTCGCCAAAGATGCCGCCATCGGCCAAAGCCCCGCCGCCCCAGATCCAGTGAACCACCGGCGCATAGACCGCCAGCATCCACAGGCCC
>JALQUQ010000377.1 GCA_023263735.1 Paracoccaceae bacterium
TCTGGCAAAACCAGGCGCTGACCATTCCGACCTTTATCGCGGTCAATGCTTTGCTGCAGTTGACCGGGCAGACCGTCTATCTAGACCCTGAGGCTGTGGTCTTGGGCTTGGACCATTTCAAGGTGAATATCGCGGCAAACTGCTCGGGGATCGAAGGTCTGGCCTTGGTGACCATTCTGTCAGCCATCTATGGGTGGCTGTTTCAGGCGGACATCCGCATTGGCCGATATGTGGCGACTGTGCTCCCCCTTGCCCTTTTGACGAGTTGGATTTTCAATGCCGTTCGCATCGCGGCCTTGGTGATGGTTGGTGAGTACATTTCGCCAGAAGTGGCCGTAGACGGGTTCCATTCCTATGCCGGGTGGCTCTTCTTTACCCTGTTGTCGTTGATGTTGATCGCGATTGTCCATCGGGTGAAGTGGCTGCACAAATGGCCGGGGGCTGTTCCGACAAAGCCGATGCGCCATAGCCTTGTGCCTGCATCGCTTGTGCCCTTTGCGGTCTTCATGATCACCTTGACCCTGTTGTCCGCCGTTTTGCCCAAGCCCGAACTGGGCATGCCCGTGGTGACGATTACGGTTGGCATTGCGTTGTTGGTCTTTGCGCCTGCGCTGATGCGGCTGAATTGGAGGATGGATGTCCTTTCGATTCTTGCGGGTTTTGCGATTGCCCTTTTGTGGCTGGTGACCGCCCCAGAGGCAGAGGGCACGTTGTCGGCCGATCTGTTGGTTCTGCACGATGAAGAGCGGACGGCTTATCTGATCTGGGCAGGATTGCGCATTTTGGGCACGGCCCTTTGTGTGCCCTTGGCCGAAGAGCTTTTGTTTCGCGGCTATCTGATGTCACGCATTTCAGCCGCTATTCCCGGCAAACTGGCCTTGAAAACCGCGGTCGCTGTGATCGCAACGACGCTGGCCTTTGCCTTTATGCACCAAAGATGGGAGGTTGCGGGCGTGTCGGGTTTGGTCTTTGCGGCCTTGGCCTTGCGCAACGGGCGTGTGACCGACGCCATCTTGGCCCATGTAACGGCAAACGCCACGATTGGCATCGTGGCGTTTCTGAGTTTTGACTGGTCGCTGATCTAAACAGGATCAGGCGCGGCGACGTCTGCGTTCGATCGCCAACAGAAGGACAACACCGACCGCTGCAAGGGCGAACACCCCCGCCGAAGCATCGATTTCGGGAACAGAGCTTGTTTGGCCGCCGGAGTCATGACGCGACCCGAATCCAGACCAAGACCAAAAGTCAAATGCGTAGGCGGGCAGGGCAGAAACAGTCGCAACAGCCGCAGAAAGCGCCCCAAGTTTTACGTTCTTCATCGGCCACCTCATGATTGCATCGTGTGTGTTCTTACAAATGGGGGGCGAGCGCGGGGCCACAACCCAAAATTGCCCGATCACTCGAATTCTTGCCATTTTGCCGCAGACTGTTTCCCCGGATATGACAGTGCCGGATCGACTGTTTCGAATGCCTCAACGGTTGCCCCTTTTCCCGCCCTGTGCCGTTTGAAAGGGGCTTGTAAAACCCAGGGGTGATTCGCAAATTGCGCCCGCCACACTGCGCGATCAGAAGACGTTCGCCCTGCTTGCCGTGGTACGCCCCCTTGTGTTGACATCTGGGCCGACTCCCCCTATACGCCCGCCTACCTGTATCGGAGGGAGACCTCTGTCTGCAGGTCAGAATGCTTGATGTGGTCACGATCCGGGCGGTTGCCCCGATCCTCTGAATTCCTACCGCGTCGTCCCGAATGCGGGATGATTGCGGTTTTGTGTTTTGCAATGCGTGCAAGGCACACGTCGAGAAGAGGTGCCCCGAGGTTCGGGGCGAGTATTGACAGCAACACGAGGAACGTGAATGCCGACGATCCAACAGCTTATCCGGAAGCCCCGGGAAGCAAACGTGCGGAAGTCCAAGTCGCAGCACTTGGAATCCTGCCCGCAAAAGCGTGGGGTTTGCACCCGCGTCTACACCACCACCCCGAAAAAGCCGAACTCCGCTATGCGGAAGGTCGCCAAGGTCCGTCTGACCAATGGCTTCGAGGTCATCTCTTACATTCCCGGCGAAAAGCACAACCTGCAGGAACACTCTGTTGTTCTGATCCGCGGCGGCCGTGTGAAAGACTTGCCGGGCGTGCGTTACCACATTCTGCGCGGTGTTCTGGATACCCAGGGCGTTAAAGATCGTCGTCAGCGTCGTTCGAAATACGGCGCAAAGCGTCCGAAGTGAGGTTATAAGAGATGTCTCGTCGTCACGCCGCAGAGAAGCGCGAAATTCTCCCGGACGCCAAGTTTGGCGACCGCGTACTGACAAAATTCATGAACAACCTGATGCTGGATGGCAAAAAGTCCGTCGCAGAATCGATCGTTTATGGTGCATTGGACCGCGTTCAGTCGAAACTGAAGCGCGAGCCGATCGAAGCGTTCCACGAAGCGCTGGATAACGTGAAGCCTTCGGTTGAAGTGCGTTCGCGTCGCGTTGGTGGTGCTACCTATCAGGTTCCGGTCGAAGTTCGGACCGAGCGCCGCGAAGCACTGGCAATCCGTTGGTTGATCACTGCTGCCCGCAAGCGCAATGAAAACACCATGGAAGAGCGTCTTGCCGCTGAATTGGCTGATGCCGTGAACAACCGCGGTACGGCTGTCAAAAAGCGCGAAGACACCCACAAGATGGCCGACGCAAACAAAGCGTTCAGCCACTACCGCTGGTAAGGGGTCATCATGGCACGCGATTATCCGCTCGAACGTTACCGGAATTTCGGGATCATCGCCCACATCGACGCGGGCAAGACCACGACTTCGGAACGTATTCTCTACTATACCGGCAAGTCCCATAAGATCGGCGAAGTCCACGACGGCGCTGCGACCATGGACTGGATGGAACAGGAACAGGAACGCGGCATCACGATCACCTC
>JALQUQ010000378.1 GCA_023263735.1 Paracoccaceae bacterium
GGATACAGGACACAGGCGTCCAGAACCGCCCGCATCAATCCAGCCGGAAGAACAGCGATTTCAGATAGCCACCTTCGGCCAGTTGCGGCAGCACCGGGTGATCGGCCCCCGCAAATCCGGTGTGCAGGATCTGGCTGCGCCGACCGCCGCGCCCAATCCCGCGGGCCGAGGCATTGCGGAACGCGTTCAGGTCTGCCGCATGCGAGCAAGAGCACAGCACCAGATACCCCCCCGGCGCAACCAATGGCGCGGCCAGACGGGCCACCCGCTCATAGGCCCGCAACCCCGCCTCGAGCGCAGGTTTTGCCGGCGCAAAGGCGGGCGGATCGCAAATGACCACGTCGAATTGCGCCCCTTCCTCGCCAAGCGCTTCCAGCACCGCAAAGGCATCCCCCTGCCGGGTCTGAAACCGATCGCCCTGCCCCATGGCCTTGGCCCCGGCGGTCGCAAGATCCAGCGCGGCGGCCGAGCCATCAACCGCCAAGGCCGACGCCGCCCCCCCCGCCAAAGCCGCCAGCCCAAGGCCCAGCGACAAGACCGCCGCCGCCCAAAGCGCGGGCGTGGCGGGCAGGGCAAAGACCCGCCGCAGCGGCGGCCACAGGCCCTCGGTCTCCAGATCCAGAAGCGGGGTGCCACGCCCCCGCGCGGGCGTCAGCCGTTGCAGGCCCAAGGCCATCAGAAACAGGATCGCGATACAGGCGCCAAAGATCACCCAGCCTTCGAACACATGCAAAAACCCCTCGGCCTGCGCGATGCCATAGCGGTCGACCAGAACCCCGATCATGCCGATCCGAAAGGCATTCATCAGCACGGTCAGGGGGGCCGCGGTCAGAAACAGCACCGCCTTGTGCCAGAACGGCCCGCGATAAAGGATGCCGAACAGATAGGAAAACGACAGGATCGGAAACAGATAGCGCAGGCCCGAACAGGCCTCGGCCACCTGCAGCT
The DNA here is from genome assembly GCA_023263735.1 of Paracoccaceae bacterium. GTDB lineage: Bacteria > Pseudomonadota > Alphaproteobacteria > Rhodobacterales > Rhodobacteraceae > Pseudotabrizicola. The sequence goes on from JALQUQ010000378.1 coordinate 949, forward strand.
TATAGACCCCCAGATCGATGATATTGCCATCCAGAAACACCGGAATGCCCATGGTGGAAATCACCCAGACCCCGATCTGCGACGAGGTAAGCTGCAAGAAAATCGTCAGCTTCCAAAAGACGAACTGCGGCAGGGGCAGCATGAAGATCAGATGCAAGACCGCCAACAGATGCCGCCGCCCGCGGGCAAATCCCATGCTGACCAGAACCACGCCGCCCAACCACAGGATAAAGGCATAGGTGACCACATCATCGATGCGCACCAGATGGCCCAAGGCCGCCAGCGCCAGCGCAGCGGCCACGACCAAAAGCCCCGGCCACCGACTGCCCGGCTGCGGATCAGGATCATCCCGCAGCCCCCGCAAGAACAGCCAAGCGGAGATCAGCGGGATCAGCGGCCCATGGCTGTATTCCGGCGTGCTCCACGCCCGGCCCAAAGACAACAGCCCCGGCCAGAACAGCGGCCCCCCGCCAAAAAGCAGCAAAGCCAAAACCAGCCCCCCCCAAGGCAGGGTCCGGATCGGGCGGTCCATCGGGGCAAATCGGGCGGTCATGACAGGCTCGCGGCAAATGCCGCAACCTTAAGGCGCAAAACGCCCAAGAACCAGTCCGGCTCAGGAGGTGGGGAGGAGTTTTTCGACTGGTGTCACCGGCCCGCATCCGCCAGCGTCCAAAGTCTCGGCCCCCCGCGGGCAGCGCTCGGCTTCGGCCAGACGGCGGTCAAAGGCGGCATCCATCCGCTCGGGCGTCAGACCAAGCGCCAGAGCATGCCCCACGGGATCATAGCCCCGATCCGCCCCGGGCCAGAGCACAGGCTCCGCCAAGGCGGGCAAGGCGCAAAGAAGCAGGGCAGACCCCGCCGAAGAGGACCGGATCGCAAATCCCCCTGCAACCCGACCGGACATAATCGGTAAACGTGTGAACATGGCAGCCTCTTGCAGGCTGCGGCCCCCCGACCGTCCTGCAAGATCAGTCATAGCGTGGCAAGATTGTGCTGAAAAGATGGCACGGCTTCCCTGCGCGCGAACAATCCCGAAAGATTGTTGCGTTCCGCAAGGGGACCAATCCGGCAAGGGGCTCTGCCCCTCGTACGCGATCCACACGACCTTCGGGGTCTCGCCGAAGTTGTCGTCGGTGCTGTTGGCGACGCGGCAGCCCTCGCCGTCCTTGACGCGACCGACGAGGCCGGGGCCGAACATCACGGCGTGATTGATCGACACGCCCGCGACCGTGGTGGTGTCCACGGTGTTCGTCGAGCACTGGTAGATCTCGACCTGACCGAGCGTCGCGACGAAGCTCTGTTTGATCGGGTTCATCTCCGACTCGAAGACCGCCATCTTCTGGAAGGCCGGGTCGTTGCGGAGTTGGCGCGCCTGCTGGGGCGTGACGATGAGCCGGTACATCCCGTCGCCGAAGCGCGGGATGAAGAGGTCGGCGAGCTTCTGCTCGGCGCGGAACACGCAGTCGGCGTCGAAGGGGCGGTAGCCGTTCGAGGCCGCGGGGAACGCGCTCGCGTCCGACGAGAGCGAGTTGGTGGGGTCGCCGGGGTAGAGCACCGAGCCCGACGCGGGGCTGTCGAAGATCGACGCGTAGACGCTGTCGACGAACTTCATCCGGTCGCGCGCGAGCTGCGTGCCCACCGAAGCAACGAGCGAGTGTACGGAGCGCTGCGCGTCGAAGCGGTCGATGGGGTACGGCGCGACGCGCGAGTTCGCCACGTCGTAGGGGCCCGCGAAGCGCTTGATCGTGATGGCGACCTGCTCGGCAGTCATCGTGATGCCGGTCGTCGAGATGCTCTGGCCGCTCGCGATGAGGCGCGCGCTCTCGCTGAACCCGCCGCCCGAGAAGATGGGGCGGTTCATGCGGATCGTGTGGCCGACGTTGCCGCGCGCGAGTTCATCGCTGACGATGATGCTCTCGCCGCGGATCTTGTCCTGCGCCACGAGCTGGAGCTGGT
>JALQUQ010000379.1 GCA_023263735.1 Paracoccaceae bacterium
GCCGTCGGCAATGGCCGACATGGGAATGTCATGGCGCTCGCCCAGACCCAAAAGCTTGCCCATTTCGGAAATCTTGTCGATTCCGACCTTTTGGCCGACGTCGTAATAAAAGACGTCGCAGCTTTCGGCCAAAGACTTTTCCAGATTGGTCTTGCCATGGCCCGCGCGCTTCCAGCAGTGGAATTTGCGGTCGGCGATTTCCAGATGGCCGGGGCAGTTCACCGTGGTGTTGACGTTGATCACACCTTCTTTCAGCGCGGCCAAGGCCGTCACCATCTTGAAGGTCGAACCCGGCGGATATACCCCCTGAACCGATTTGTTGGCCAAGGGCCGGTGATCGTTTTCCAAAAGCGCGTTGTAATCGCTATGGCTGATCCCGCGCACAAACAGGTTGGGGTCAAACGACGGAGACGAGGCAATCGCGATGATATCGCCGTTTTCGGCATCCATCACAACGACAGCGGCCGATTCATCGCCCAAACGCGCCTGCACGAAATTCTGCACATCGGCGTCAATCGTCAGGCGAATATCTGCCCCCGGCTCGCCCTCGACCCGCTCCAGTTCGCGCATGACCCGCCCGACCGAGTTGACCTCGATGCGCTTGGTGCCCGCCTTGCCGCGCAGAGCCTCTTCCATCCACCGCTCGACCCCGATCTTGCCGATCTGGAATTTCGGAATGGTCAGCAACGGGTCGGGGTTTTCGATCCCCTCCAGATCGCGTTCAGAGACCGGGCCGACATAGCCCAGAATATGCGCGAAATCGTAATCCCGGGGGTAAAGCCGGCTCAGCCCCACCTCGGGCGACACACCGGGCAGCGATGGGGCGTTCAGCGCCACTTTCGACAATTCTTCCCAACTCAGCCGGTCGGCCACCGTGACCGGCGCAAAGGGGGAGGACCGTTTGATCTCTTTCTTGGTGCGTTCCAGTTCATCCTCGGCCAAGGGGATGACATGGGCCAGTTTGGCCAGCACCGCATCGACATCGCCCGCATCTTCGCGGGTGATGACCACGCGATAATTCTGCTCGTTCGCGGCCAAGGGCTTGCCCTTGCGGTCGCTGATCAGCCCCCGCGCGGGCGGCAACAGGCGGATGGAAATGCGGTTCTCTTCGGCCAGCAGTTTGAACTGATCGGCCTGATCGACCGACAGATAGCGCATCCTTGCGCCCAGAACGGCAAAGATCGCCCCCATCGCGCCACCCAGCAACAGGCCCCGGCGATGGATGATCTTGGCGCTTTCTTCGGTTTCTTTCGGGCTGCGTCTCACAGGCGTTTCCCGTAATCATCGACTTCGCCCATGGCGGGCTTTCTCAGGTCAAAGGCCAGACGGCTGATCCCGACGGCCAAAGGATAGCACAGGATGGACCATAAAATCTGCAATATGGCAAAGCCCAATGCGGGCTGCGGCAGAAACGTTACCGTGAAGACCACGCGATAGGCCACCAGACAGCCCACCATCAGCCCCGCCACCAACGCCCATTCAACCATAAAGGTCAGCTCCCGCGTCAGGGCCACGCGGCTCCGCGCGAATTCCGACGCCAGCACCACCAGCGCCGTCCACAGCCCCGGAGGCCGCATCAAGACCAGATCTTCGATCAACAGCATCAACGCCAACAGCCAGACCGGCAGATAATCCGGGCGGCGCACGATCCAGGCAAAGATCACGCACAAGATGATGTCGGGGCCGGGCAGGGCCCCGGCTTCCTCGCCCAAAGGCAGGATGCGGAAAAACAAGAACGCGATGCCGATGACCACGAACAGCGCGCGATAGGTCAACGTCGAGGAACCGGGCAGGAACCACATCGTCAGTTCCCTTCGGTTTCCGACGTGGCATCGCCTTGGGGTTCGGCCTCGGGCTGGGTGCCGTTGGCCGGTTGGGCCTCGGTGTTCAGCGCCTCGGTCGTGTCGGGGCCAGCGGGCAGCAGGGGCGGCGCGATCAAGGCCCCGCTGTCGGTGATCGGGGGCAGTTCATGGCTGCGCAAGACCCGCAGGAATTCCAACCGCTGATAATCGGCCGACAGCGAAACGCGCAACCGCTGATCCGTGCCCAAGACCACTTGCCCGACCAAAAGCCCGGCCGGGAACATGCTGCCATCGCCGGAACTGACCACCCGGTCCCCGGGCCGCACTTCATCGGGGTCTTCCAGAAAATCCAGCGGCGGCAGGGCGCTGTTGTCCCCCGACAAAATCGCCTTTTGCCCCGAAGGCTGCACCTGAACCGGAACCCGGCTGTTGGTATCGGTCAACAGGATGACGCGGCTGGTCTTTTCGCCCACCCCCGCGATCCGCCCGACCAGCCCGATCCCATCCATCGTGGCCCAGCCATCCAGAATGCCATCGCGATTGCCAACGTTGATCAGCACCGATTGGCGGAACGGGCTGCCGCTGTCGGCCAGAACCTGCCCCGTCACATGGGTCAGCGACGGGTCAAGCCGCACCTTGTTCAGATCCAGCAGGCGGGCGTTTTGCTGCTCCAGTTGCAGCGCCGCCTCTTTCCACGCCTTCATCTGCTGCAATTCACGCCGCAGTTCCTGATTTTGTTCGAACAGGCTGGCATAGCTTTGGAATTGGTCGATCATGTTGGCGGTCTTGGTCACCGGCACAAGCGCCCAGTCGAAACTGGGGATCACCCGATCCAGCAAAGCCGCGCGGAACCGTTCCACCCGGGGGCTGTCGATCCGCCACAGCGCGAAAAGCCCCAAAAGCACCAAAGTCAGCAAGGCAATCAGCACCCGTCGCAGCGGGCGATGAAATTCTTCCGGATCGGTCGTGTTACGGGCCATGGGTACCGATTCTGCCTGCGGACGGGGGGGTGGGCGGAACCGCCGGGGGTTTCACACCCCCGGACCCCCGTGGGGTATTTGGGCCAAGATGAAACGCAATTCCAATCAAATTGCGCAGAAA
>JALQUQ010000037.1:0-13081 GCA_023263735.1 Paracoccaceae bacterium
GGCCACGATCGGGCGCACATCCACCCGCCTCGTCTCGATCAGCGAAAGCAACGAGGGATAGCGCCACGATGGCATGCCGCGCGTCCCGAACAGCGACAATTGCCGCATGTAAATGGCGTTCATGTTCACATCCATCCGCGCCAAATGCCCGGTCGGCAGCCCGACCTGCACATGCCGCCCAAGGGGGCGCAGGCAGGTCAACGACGCCTCGACCGTGGCGGGAATGCCCAAGGCCTCGACGCTGACATGCGCGCCGCCGCCGGTCAGCTCCATGATGCGCGCCCCGACATCGCCATCGCGCGCATCGATCACCGCCTCCGCCCCGAGGGAAAACGCATGATCAAGCTTTTCGGGCACGACATCGACCGCAATCACCCGCGCCCCAAGGGCACGCCCCAGAATCAGACAGGACAGCCCGATGCCCCCTGTTCCATGAACGGCCAGCCATTCCCCGGCCTGAAGCGCGGCCCGACCCGTCAACGCATGCCAAGCCGTGGTCACCCGGCACCCCAATCCGGCGGCAAGTTCGGGCGTCAGGCTGTCGGGCAGGCGCACCAGATTATGCGCGTTGGGAACACTGACATATTCCGCATAGCTGCCCGGTTCGCCAAAACCCGGCACGCGTTGCGACCGACAGGTCGTCGAGTGACCCGAACGGCATTCCGGGCATTCCCCGCAAGACAGGATAAATGGCGCAATGACGCGGTCCCCCACGGACCATTTCGCCAATGGGCCAACGGCGACCACCTCTCCGCAATATTCGTGGCCCGGAATCGCGCCAAGCTTGACCCGCGCATGTTCGCCCACCCATCCATGCCAGTCTGATCGGCAAATGCCGCAGGCCAAAGTGCGCACCACGACGCCATTCGGCTCACAAACGGGGTCAGCGACGGTTTCCAGTGATAAATCAGCACGATATTCACGAATGATGGCCGCGCGCATGGACATTCTCCCCCAAGGTTGGCCCACTGGATCAGCCGAAACCGCTCGGGTCAAGACCCGCGATAGTGGCGCAGCACATAAAGCCGGATGGCCGAAGCAAGCCCCTCATCCGACGTCCGGCCATCATCGATTTCGGCGGCCAGTTCGTTCAGTGCCATCCCTTTTTCCTGAGCGATTTCGCGGAAGGCCTCCCAGAACTCCGCCTCCAACGAGACGCTGGTTCGGTGGCCATGCAGGCTCAGGGAATGTTTGGTCGGGCGAAGGGTCATATGGGGGTGATAGCGCAAGGGCGGGGCCGGGCAAAATCCTTAGCTAAGGATTTTGCAAATCTTTTTGAAAAAGATTTGCGCCTATTCCCACAGGCGCACGGGGTCTTGGTTGCAAAAGACGATGAATTGGCCCGCGTTTTCCGCCACGCGAAAGCCGCGCCGCCGCACTTCCCTTAAAAATCTGTCCCGACCGATCATGCGTTCGACATCGCCGACCTTGCGCCGGACGATGCCACCCTCCGCCACGCTGCGCGCGGAAAAGATCTGGATCACCCAGCGATCCGAGGAAATTGGAAAGGACTGTGACACGCCCCTGACCTGACCCTGTTGCCATCCGATTCCGCAAGCTTGGCCAATCAGGGTTAAGGGAGCGTAAACGCAGACGGGAGGTCAGTCCCCGTCTTTCAGGTCTTGCCGCAGATGGGCGTCTAGGCTGCGGGCCGCTTGTTCGGCCCGCGCCTTTTGCAGGTCGCGTTCGGCTTTGGTCTGCCCGTGTTTGGCCGCGTTTTCATCGCCCTTGGTGCGGGCCGCCGCGCGGGCGGCCTGCTTTTTGACGGTGCGCAGGTTGATGATCTGGGCCACCGGCGCTTAGCCTTTGGGGCCGATCATGTCTTCCGGACGGACGATACGGTCAAAGGTTTCGCCGTCAACAAAGCCCAAGGCGATCGCTTCTTCGCGCAAGGTGGTGCCGTTCTTATGCGCCGTTTTCGCAACCTTGGTGGCGTTGTCATAGCCGATGGTCGGGGCCAAGGCCGTGACCAGCATCAGCGATTCCTTCATCAGCGTTTCGATCCGGGCGGTATTCGCCTGCGTGCCCACCACCATGTTGTCGGTGAACGAGCTTGCCGCATTGCCCAGCAACTGCATCGATTGCAGCACGTTATAGGACATCATCGGGTTATAGACGTTCAACTCGAAATGTCCTTGGCTGCCGGCAAAGCCCACCGCCGCATCATTGCCCATGACATGGGCGCAGACCATGGTCAGCGCTTCGGCCTGGGTCGGGTTGACCTTGCCCGGCATGATCGAGGAGCCCGGCTCGTTTTCCGGCAGGATCAGTTCGCCCAGACCCGAACGCGGGCCCGAACCCAGGAGCCGCAGGTCATTGGCGATCTTGAAGAGCGCGCCGGCCACGGTTTTCAGCGCGCCCGAGAACATGACCATCGCGTCATGGGCGGCCAAAGCCTCGAACTTGTTCGGGGCGGTCACAAAGGGCAGGCCGGTGATGTTGGCGATTTCGGCCGCGACCTTTTCGGCAAAACCGACGCGGGTGTTCAAACCGGTGCCGACGGCGGTGCCGCCCTGCGCCAGTTCATAGATGTCGGGCAGGCACATCTCGACGCGCTTGATGCCTTGGGCCACCTGATGCGCATAGCCGCCAAATTCCTGACCCAAGGTCAGGGGCGTGGCATCCTGCGTGTGGGTGCGGCCGATCTTGATGATATCCTTGAATTCTTCGGATTTGGCCACCAAAGCCGCATGCAGCTTGCGCAGTCCGGGCAGCAACACGTCGCGCGCATGCATCCCGATGGCGACGTGCATCGCGGTGGGGAACGTGTCGTTTGACGATTGGCCCATGTTGCAATGGTCATTCGGATGGACCGGCTTTTTCGACCCCATGACACCACCCAACATTTCGATCGCGCGGTTCGAAATGACTTCGTTGGCATTCATGTTCGATTGCGTGCCGGAACCGGTTTGCCAGACGACCAGCGGGAAGTTGTCGTCGAACTTGCCGTCGATCACTTCGGTCGCGGCGGCTTGAATGGCTTTGGACAGCGTCGCGTCCAGATCGCCAAAGCCTTCGTTCACGATGGCCGCGGCCTTTTTGATCACGCCAAGGGCGCGAATGATCGGAACCGGCTGACGCTCCCAGCCGATGGGGAAGTTGATAATCGAGCGCTGCGTTTGCGCGCCCCAATACTTGTCGGAAGGAACCTCAAGCGGGCCAAAGCTGTCGGTTTCGGTACGGGTCGCGGTCATCGGGCAAGCCTCCTGAATTTGCAGGGGGTTCATACGCCGATGGGCCGGGTTTTGCAATTGGTATGCGGTTGTATACCGCATATCCTCTGCGACAAATTCGGCGGCTCAGGCCTGTGGGCGGTAATATTCGTAAACGCTGGCCGGAGGAAGGTTCAGCAAAATGCGGGCCGTGCGGCGCACCTCCAGCCCCAGACGCTGCTGAACGTGGCGGTCAAGCGGCGGGCGCGGGCCATAGGTGAACTGAACAAACACCCCGTCGGGGGCAAGACAATCGAACGAGGCTTGCAAGATGTCATGCTGCAAACCGGGCGACATCGACAAAAGCGGCAGGCCGGAAACCACCGCCTCCAGCCCCTCCAATCCAAGTGCAAGCATCTCTTGGGCCGGGCGGTGTTCAACGCGGACATTGGGGAAATCCACCCGCAATTTGCGGCAAAACACGGCGTTCAATTCGAATAGGGTCAGGTTCTGGTGGGGAAGGCCGCGCGCCAACAGGGCCCGGGTGATCCGCCCGGTTCCGGGGCCCAGTTCCGCGACCCGACCAGATTGGGGGCCAAACCGGTTGGCCATGGCCCGGGCCAGCCGGGCCGATGATGGCGCAATGGCCGAAACCTGACCGGGCTGTCGAACCATCTGGCCCAGAAACAGCGCAAGATCATTCATACTGGCCCCCTCCCGTGAATCCTTACCCTTCGAAAAGCAGGCACGCGATTATTCTGGAAGCCGGTCGAACCCCTATTTCCGCCACTTGTCCAAGCTGACAACTTCGGCGTCGCGTTGGGGGGCCGGTTCCTTGACGTCTTCTTCGTCGTCTTCCGCTTCATCCTCGTCGTCGTCAGCGGTCTGGCTTTCAAACCGAAGTCCGAATTCAACCGACGGGTCCACAAAAGTGCGGATCGCATCAAAGGGCACATACATCGGCTCGGGCTGATTGCCGAAATTCAAGGTGATCGCGAACCCATCGGGATCGACCACCAGATTTTCATACCAATGCTGGATCACGATCGTCATTTCCGTCGGATACCGCGACTTGAGCCAATCGGCCATTTTCATGTCGGGATGGGTCGAATCAAACGTGATAAAGAAATGGTGCGCGCCGGGAAGCCCGTTCTTGGCGATATCTTCCAGAACAGTCTGAATCAGACTGCGCATCGCCCGGTGCATCAGATTGCCATAGTCGATCACGCGCGCCATTCGATCTTCCTCTTCACTGCTTAGGGGCAGCATAGGCGAATTGCCCTCGAAGGGAAGAGGGTGGGTGGGGCGAATGTCTGCTTTGCCGATTGCCCAACCGATCGTGAACAGAGGCTCTTGTCATTCCGAGCGTAAAATCGGGGGTTGTGAGGCAAAATACCGATGTTCCCGCATATTTTGCCGCTCCGGACACGGCCCCCCCTGCGATGAAAAAACGCGCAGCACAGGGGCATCGCCAACGGCATCGCGTGCCAGAATCACGGCAAGGCACCGCGGCCGGTGGTGAAAAGAAGTACCCGCCGGGTTGGGGGCCCGGCGGGTGGGGTCGGTTTTGACGTGTGTAGCAAGCAGCACGTCATCCACAAGCAGCACAGATGTTGATAAGGCTGATTCCCTACTGAATGGTAAACGCGGATCAGAGCCCTTCGAATTCGCACAGGCTATGGATCGCCATCCCCATCGCCTCCAGCTTTTTGCGCCCCCCAAGTTCGGGCAGATCGACGACAAAGGCACATCCCACCACCTGTGCGCCCAACCGTTCGATCAGCTTGATGCCGGCTTCGGCCGTGCCGCCCGTTGCCAGCAGATCGTCAACCAGCAAGACCCGTTCCCCCGGCAAAAGGGCGTCATCATGCACTTCGACCACCGCCTCGCCATATTCCAGCTTATAGGCCTGACTGATGGTCTGGCCGGGCAGCTTGCCCTTTTTCCGGATCGGCACGAACCCCGTGGAAAGTTGATGGGCCACCGCGCCGCCAAGGATGAAGCCCCGCGCCTCAAGCCCGGCAACCTTGTCGATGCGCAGCCCGGCATAGGGGGCCAGCAACTGGTCGATGGCCATGCGAAACCCGCGCGGATCGGCAAAGAGGGTGGTCACATCGCGGAACAGAATCCCCTCATGCGGAAAATCGACGATGGTGCGGATATAGTCGCGAACAGACTTTTGCTGGAGGGACATCAGGGCGTTTTCCTTGGATAGTGGCGCAACAGGGCGGCCTTGTCCTGCCCTTCGCTGTGCACGGTGTCATTGCTGTCTTGGGACAAGATCGACCGGTCGATGTAATACGGGTTTTCGATGTCATAGGGGAACCCGAGGCTTTGGAATATTTCTTCCAGCACCACCGAGGGCATGTCCAGTTCGGTCAGATCCTTGGTGAACAGGATGCCCGCCTGATAAAGGCTGTTCCCCCCATCCCATGAGATTTCGTTCAACCCAACGCCGACGGTCTGGTTGTCTGCGAAATGCGGAAGGCCCTTGGTTTTTTCCCCTTCGACCAGATCGGGCAGGCTGATCAGCACATCGGCGCCCACCCCCAGATGATCGGCGCGCTGCAAGGTGATGCCGGGCTTGTGCCGGTTGATCTCGGCCAAGGCGATGTCGATCTGGGCGCTGATCTTGCGCGCCAGATCGGGCGGAAAGGCAGGGGCGTGGGGCAGCAGGGCATAGGTCACGGCACTGTATTTCCACCGCACGAACGCGGTCGTGCATTCCTTGCCGGGCTGTGCCCCACAGGCAATCGAACGATAAAAGTTTTCGTCGCTCATTTCGCCTTGCGAAGCGACGCCATCCTGAATTTCCTGTGCTGTGGCGAAAGGGGGGCAGGCAACCGTTGCCAACCCCAAGGCAGCCATCAGACCCAAGAAGCCGTCCTTGATCATATCAGAACCCGGCCCGCGATCGAGGCCAGCTTGGCGACCATCTCGGGCTCTCGGGCCGCAGGAGAGGTCATGATCGCCTGATCCAAGGCCCGGTCGCAGCCGCAAGGGCAGGGCGGGCGGTCAGCGGTCAACAATGACGGCAGTTGCGCGATCAGCGCCCGGGCCTGCGCCACGTTTTCGCCCATCGTCTTGATCACCTGCGCCACATCCACCGCGCCGTGATCGGGGTGCCAACAATCAAAATCGGTGACCATGGCGATGCAGGCATAGCACATCTCGGCCTCGCGGGCCAATTTCGCCTCGGGCATCCCGGTCATGCCGATCAAATCCGCGCCCCATTGCCGATAGAGACGACTTTCCGCCAGTGTCGAAAACTGCGGCCCCTCCATCGCGATATAGGTCGCCGAGGGGTGCAGCTTTTGCCCCACGGCACGCGCGGCCGCCGAAATCTGGTCGCCCAATGTGGCGCAAGTGGGATGTGCAAAGCCCACATGCGCAACGCATCCTGTTCCAAAGAACGATTTTTCCCGGGCAAAGGTGCGGTCGATATATTGGTCGACCCGCACGAAATCGCCGGGGACATAGTCTTCGCGCAGCGATCCAACGGCCGAAACGGCAATCACATCGGTGCAGCCCAATTGCTTGAGCGCGGCGATATTGGCGCGATAGTTCACCGTGCTGGGGGAATGGACATGCCCGCGCCCGTGCCGGGGCAAAAAGGCCATCGCAACCCCGTCCAGCCGCCCCACCAGCACCTCATCCGAGGGCTTGCCCCATTCGGTCTTGACCTTGACCCAACTGGCACCCTCAAGCCCGTCGATCTGGTAAAGGCCGGACCCACCGATAATGCCAATCATTCTGTCCACGGGCGCACTCGCTTTGCTTTAAGACTCGGGCCGCACCCTAAGGTCGCTTTTCTGTGTCGCATAGACCTGACTTTACGCCTCCCCGGGCCGCGAAAGTTCAAAGACCCGGTCGATCACGGCATAATCGCGATAGCCCAGACGGGCCAGAGGCCGAACATGCGTCACGTCAAACCGCCCGTCGATCACGCAATCATCGCGCAGGTGAATCCCCGTCACCTCGCCCAAGATCAGGAAATTGTTGCGCCCCAAAAGGTCGATGATCTGGGTCAGCTTGCATTCAAGCGTGGCCGGCGCATGGGCCACGCGCGGGCATTTGATCGTGGTGCAATCTGCCTTTTCCACCCCGGCCGCTGCGAATTCATCGATCCCCGGGGGGAAACCTTCCGAGGTGGCATTCATTTGATGCAGCATGTCGAACCCCGCGATATTGACCGCGAATTCCCCGGTTGCCCGGATATTGGCAAGGGAATCCTTGGCCCCGGTTGACGAAAACACCACCTGCGGCGGCACATAGGCGACGGCATTGAAAAAGGAATAGGGCGCAAGGTTGTCGCCATCCGGGCCGGTCGAGGAAATCCATCCAATGGGGCGCGGGGTCACGATGGCATTGAACGGGTTATGCGGCAGCCCGTGGCCATCGGAGGGGCGATAAAACATTCAAAATCCTTTCCCGATTTGAACATGTCACCTTTGCATGTTACGGGCGGAAAACAAGATTCGCACGGGGTCAAGGGCAGGAATCAGTGTACAGGCTGGAAGAGGAAACCGAGGCGGATTGGTGGGAGGTCGAGGCTCTTTATGACCTCTGCTTTGCTCCCGGTCGCACGGCTTTGTCTTCGTATCGCTTGCGCGATGGCGTGCCCACGGTGGCGGCGCTGTGCCTGACCCTGCGGGACCGCGATGGCATTTTGGCCGCCGTCATCCGCTATTGGCCGGTGCGTGTGGGCGGGCGCGATGCGCTGCTGCTTGGCCCTGTCGCGGTGCACCCCACCCATCAAGGCGAAGGGCTCGGCGGTCTGTTGATCAATGAAAGCATCAACGAAGCGCGGCGTTTGGGCTGGGAACGGGTGATGCTGGTGGGGGATGCCCCGTATTATTCGCGGTTCGGATTTCGAAAATTGACCGGTGTCGAAATGCCCCCGCCCACCAACCCCGACCGCGTGCTAGGACTGGAGCTTAAGCGCGGCGCTTGGCAGGGGGTGACGGGCGTGGTGACAAAAGCGACCTGACCCCTTTTCCGCCGCCAGAGGGTTCCCATATCAAGGGCATGGAAAATCCGTCAGTGACCAATTTGCCCGTGACCCAACCTCCGTTTCCGCGCGATGCGATTGCCGCGCTGGCTGATCGCCATCGGCGGGCCAATGGCCCTGTCGTGCGGCTGGTCAACCGGTTTGGCGGCAAGCTGGAACAGCAGATGGCGGCGCTTCCTCCATCGATCCGCGACCAGATCCTGCGCAGTGTCGAAAAGGCGCTGTCGGCGTCTTATGCCGTGGCCACCCAAACCGACCGTTTTCGCGATCCGGGGCCCAAGGGCCGATTGGCGGCGGCCATAGCGACCGGGGCAATTGGCGGGGCCGGGGGATTGGCCAGCGCGCTTGCCGAATTGCCCGCGACGGTCACGCTGATCCTTGCCGCCATCCGGGCCGAGGCGCGCGCGGCGGGCTTTGATCCCAACGATCCCGACATCCGGGCCGAATGCCTGCGCATATTCGGATCGGGCGGCCCGCTCGAGGATGATGACGGGCTGAACACCAGTTTCCTGTCGGCGCGGCTGACCCTGACCGGACCGGCCATCCAAAAGGTGATCGCGACCGTCGCGCCGCGCATCGCCACGGCCTTGGGGCAAAAACTGGCGGCCCAATCCATTCCCATTCTGGGGGCGCTGTCCGGGGCCGCATTGAACGCGACCTTTCTGGACTATTACAAAGAGGTGGCGGCCATCCGGTTTGGCCTCTTGCGGCTTGCCCAGACCCACCCCGAAGCCGAGGTTCTGGCCGAGTTCAAGGCGCAGGTTGCCAAACCGGTTGTCAAACGGGCCTGATCAGGTCGCGGGCCGTTCGGCCAGCCAATTGACCAAGGATTTTCTGGCGCTTTCATCCCCCGCCTCGCGAGAGGCTTTGATCACCTCGCGAACCTCTTGCAAGCTGACTTGCCGGATCAGCGACTTGACCGGCCCGATCGATGCAGGGCGCATCGACAGGGCAGGGATGCCGATTGCAGCAAAGGCCAAGGCCTCGATCGGCCGCCCGGCATCCTCACCACAGAACGATAGCTTGGTGTTCGACTCGCGGCAGCGCTCGACGATCTGTTCCAGAAACCGCAGGAACGAATGGTTCAGCGTGTCATACCGCCGACGCACCCGTTCGTTTTCGCGGTCGGCGGCAAAGAAGAATTGCTTGAGGTCATTGCCCCCGATCGAAACGAAATCGGTCAATTCAAAAAACGCCTTGGGCGCAAAGGCAAGACTGGGCGTTTCCATCATCGCGCCGATTTCAACCGACGACGGGACGGTGTGGCCCAAGGATTTCTCGCGATGCAATTCCCGCAACACGTGGCTGCGCGCTTCCTGAAACTCTCCAAGTTCGGTGATAAAGGGGAACATCACCGTCAAAGGCCGCCCATTGGCCGCCCGGATCAGCGCCTGAACCTGCATCCGCAGAACGCCCGGCTTGTCCAGCCCAACCCGGATCGCGCGCCAACCCATCGCCGGGTTCGGCTCGTCATTGGGTTTCATATAGGGCAAGACCTTGTCTGACCCGATGTCCAAGGTTCGAAACGCCACGCGCTTGCCCTGTGCCGCATCCATGACGCGGGCATAAAGCGAGGCAAGTTCCGCCCGTTTGGGCATCTTGTTCCGGATCAGGAATTGCAGTTCCGTCCGGAAAAGGCCCACCCCTTCGGCCCCCGAGCCCGCCAAACTGGGCAAATCGGCCATCAGCCCCGCATTCATCAGCAGATTGACCGTGGTGCCGCATTTGGCCGTTGCGGGCTGGGTGCGCAGGCTGGCATAGCGCTTTTGCGCCTCGGCCTGCATGGCGATCTTGTCCCGAAACGCCCGCGCGACCGAATCCTCGGGCCGCAGATGGGCAATTCCCTGATCGCCATCCACCAGAATCTGGTCCCCGTTCAGAGCCTCTTGGGTGATCCGCGCCGCGTGAATGACCAACGGAATGGCCAAAGCACGCGCCACAATCGCGGCGTGACTGCCAACCGAGCCCTCTTCCAGCACCACACCCTTGAGCTTGCGCCCATAGTCCAGCAATTCCGCCGGTCCGATATTGCGCGCCACAAGAACCGGGTTCAGCGGCATTTCCGCGCCCGTATCCTTGCCTTGCCCGGTCAATATCCGCAGCAACCGATTCGACAAATCGTCCAGATCCGACAGACGCTCGCGCAAATAGGAATCGGGCACCTGTTCCAGTCGCGCCCGCGCGGCGGATTGTTCTTTTTCCACTGCCGCTTCGGCCGACAGGCCGCGCTGAATGTCTTCTTCCATCCGCCGCAGCCACCCGCGCGAATTGGCAAACATACGATAGGCTTCCAGAACCTGCACCTGTTCCTTGTCCAAGGATTCGGCGGCCAGTAAATCGTCGATCGACACCCGCAACTGCCCCACGGCATCGCGAATGCGTTCGATTTCGGTCAGCGGATCATCGGCAACCGGATTGGTCACAACCACGCGCGGCTCATGCAGCCAGACATGGCCCTCTGCCGCGCCCTCTTGCCCCGTTGAGCCCCGAAACATCTCGGGCTGGCGATGGTTGGCCCGAAACGCCGGATCATCCGAGGTAAAGGCCCCCAGTTCCGTCATTTCGGCCAAGACCATGGCCACCACTTCCAGCGCATAGATCTCGTCGTCCGAATAGCCGCGCGCCGTTTTCGACTGCACCACCAGAACGCCCAGCTTTTCCCCGACCCGCTGGATCGGAACCCCAAGGAAGCTGGAATAGATCTCCTCGCCGGTTTCCGGCATGAACCGGAACCCCTTTTCCGCCGGAGCATTGGCCGTGTTCACCGCCATGCTGGTGCGCGCCACCCGGCCCACCAGACCTTCGCCCAGCTTCATCCGGGTCTGGTGCACGGCTTCGGGCTTCAACCCCTCGGTCGCGCAAAGTTCCAGCGTCTCGGCATCGCGGAACAGATAGATCGAACACACCTCGGTTCCCATCGAATCCGCGATAAGATGGGTGATCCGGTCCAGACGGTCCTGCCCCCCTCCCGTCGTGGCCAACGTATCGCGCAAGCGCCGCAACAGTTTGCGGCTTTCGCTTTCCGTGCGTTCTGAGGTTCTGTCGGGCGCCATTTTGCTCTGATCATTCATAGTGCGGCTTAGCCCCTATACACCACAGTCGTGACAGAAACGAAACGCCGACCTGCCCGAAAACGCGCAGATAAACAGAGATGATCAAAAAAAAAGCGGCCCATCCCGGTCGGGAAGGGCCGCATCTGTGCCGGGAATGGCCTGGATCAGACCTTATCCAGCCCGAAAGCGTCATGCAGCGCCTGCACGGCAAGCTCCATGTACTTGCGATCGATCAGGACCGAGATCTTGATCTCCGAGGTCGAGATGACCTTGATGTTCACGTTTTCATTGGACAGCGATTTGAACATCTTGGCCGCGACACCCGCATGGCTGCGCATGCCAATGCCCACGACCGAAACCTTGGCCACGTCAGTGTCGATGATCAATTCGTCATATTTGATCAGACCGCCCGCCTTGGCATCTTCCAACGCCTTCTTGGCGCGCTCGACTTGGTTGATCGGCAGCGAGAAGGTCATGTCGGTGACAGCACCCGGATGGGCCTCGTCATAGTCCTTTTCACTGATGTTCTGAACAATCATGTCCACGTTCACACCGGCATCGGCCAGCGGCCCAAAGATGGCCTGCGCCACGCCGGGGCGATCTTCGATGGTAAAGAGGGTGATCTTGGCCTCTTCACGCGAGAAGGCGATCCCCGAGACGACTTTCGATTCCATGATTTCCTCCTCGCCACAGACGAGCGTTCCAGAATTTTCATCGGTGTCCTCAAAAGAGGACAGAACCCGCAGGCGCACATTGTAGCGCATGGCCAGTTCGACCGACCGGGTTTGCAGCACTTTCGCGCCCAGAGAAGCCAGTTCCAGCATCTCTTCAAACGCGATCTTGTCCATCTTGCGGGCCTTGCCGCTGACCCGCGGGTCAGTGGTGTAGACGCCGTCGACATCGGTGTAGATGTCGCAACGTTCCGCGTCAAAAGCCGCGGCAAAGGCAACCGCCGTGGTGTCCGAGCCCCCGCGACCCAGCGTGGTGATCCGACCCTCGGCCGAAACGCCCTGAAAACCTGCCACGACCGCGACCTTGAAGCCTTCCTTGAACTTGGTATCAAGGTTTTCACGCGGGATTGACACGAACCGGGCAGACCCATGGGCCGAGGTGGTGTTGATCGGCACCTGCCAGCCCTGCCAGGACCGGGCCGGAATGCCCATTTCCTGCAGGCGCAGCGCCATCAGGCCCGCCGTCACATTCTCGCCCGACGCGACAACCGCATCGTATTCGCGCGCGTCGTACAGCTTTGAGGTGCCTTCGACATATCCGACGAGCCTGTTCGTTTCGCCCGACATGGCCGAAACGATGACGATCACGTCATACCCACGCTCGACTTCTTTTTGTACCTTTTTCGCGGCATTTTCGATCCGCTCAAGGTTGGCGACCGAAGTCCCGCCAAATTTCATAACAAGAAGCGGCATAAGATCCTCCCACGCCGGACGCAAATTGCGCGGGCTTCTTATGCAAGCAAGTCCCCATGCGCAAGAGTTTATCGAAAGAAAGCCGCATCCGCCCCGGGCGGCCAAAATTCTTGCAAGAATTTTGCAATTTCCTTTCGCAAGGAAATTGCGCGGAGTTGAAAGGTCGGGGCGGGATCAGAGGGCGCGCCAGCCGATGTCCTTGCGGCAAAAGCCTTCGGGCCAATCGATCGCCTCGACCATGGCATAGGCGCGGTCGCGGGCTTCGGTCAGGGTGGTGCCGCGGGCCGTGACGTTCAACACCCGCCCCCCTGTTGCGGTCACCTTGCCATCGACCCGTTTGGTTCCCGCATGGAACACCATCTGCGCGCTGGTTTCCGGCAGGGTTTCAAGCCCCTCGATCACCGTGCCTTTGGCATAGGCCCCCGGATACCCCTTTGCGGC
>JALQUQ010000037.1:13091-13383 GCA_023263735.1 Paracoccaceae bacterium
GTGGTCGTCGGCCCAGTTGGCCCGGGCCTCGTCCAGACGGGCTTCGGCGCAGGCAAGCATCAGATCCAGCGCCTGCGCGCCAAGACGCATCATCAAGACCTGGCATTCCGGATCGCCAAAGCGGCAATTGTATTCGACAAGTCGGGCGCGGCCGTCCTTGATCATCAGCCCGGCATAAAGGACACCCTGATAAGGGGTGCCGCGGCGGGCCATTCCCAGGTAGTCGCGGTCCAGGCACCACAGATTCACCCCGTTGCTGGACAGGGCCAGCATCAGGACGTACAGGTTGTCC
>JALQUQ010000380.1 GCA_023263735.1 Paracoccaceae bacterium
GCCATCGACCTCCAGCACCAGATCGACCTCGCGCACGGGGTATCCGGCGGCGGCCAGCTTTTCCTTGACCCGGTCCACCGCAACCGATCCGTCGTGGCGCAGGCTGACCTTGCCCGTGGCCAGTTGCGCCACCGCATCGCCGACCCCCGGTTCCGATTTCAAGATCCGTTCGACCCGCGCCACACAAGAGGCGCAGGTCATCCCGTCAATCGGCAGGGTCAAGAGCTCTGTGGCGGTTTGATCTTGGGGCGCACTCTGGGTCATGGTCGGGCTCCTTTGCCCTTGCATATGGGGCTTCCAGTAACGGGAAGGTCAACCCCTGCGACAAATTGGACCGGGGGCTTGACCTTCCAGCGACAGGAAGCCCTATCTTGGCGGCAAAGGAGATGACCCATGTCAAACACCATCACACTTTCCGTTCCCGACATGTCGTGCGGCCATTGCAAGGCATCGGTCGAAAAGGCACTGTCGCCGCTGGCCGAGGCCGTTACGGTTGACCTGACCACGCGTCATGTGACCGTTGAGGCCAAGGCCCTGCCCGCCGATCTGATCAAGGCGCTGGATGCCATCGGCTTTCCCGCGCAGGCTGTATGACGCCAAACCCTGTTCCCTGTGGCACTTATCCGCCGATCCGGGGGTAAAATCGCACGTCTGTGATCACAACCCCGGTTGCGAAGCCAATTTGGCCGATTTAATCGAAGAGGCAGATGCCACGGCATGCCATATTTACGCCATAAGGCGGGTGGATGCTGAACCAAGGCATGCGAAACGGTCTTATGGAGCAGATCATGGCCACGCAACAGAATTCGACCCCGGCAAATGGCGGTCAGTCGCAACAGCAGCAAGGGTCGGCCCCTTCGCCGCAACAGCAAGCCGGCAGCCAGGTGTTCCGCGATTGGGCGTCGATCTGACGACGCTGGAACAGCCGATCAAAATCGGATTGTATGAGACGGGGAAGGCGGAACGCCCTTCCCCGTTTTCTTTTGCGCGGTGACCTGTCATGCCCGATCCCGTTTCCTCCATTCCCAATCTTGGCCCGGCGAGCGAGGCCGCCTTTGCCAAGGCGGGCATCCATTCCGCCGATGAAATTCGGGAATTGGGTGCCGATGAATCCTATCGGCGGCTGCTTTTGTCGGGCAACCCGCCGCATTTCATCGGCTACTATGTGCTGGTGATGGGGTTGCAAGGCCGTCCGTGGAACGATTGCAAGGACGAAGAGAAAAAGGCCCTGCGCAAACGGTTTGACGCCATCAAGCACAGCATCGTCGGCACAAAAGAAAAGGGCCGCTCCGATCTGGAAGCGGCCCTTCAGTTCTTTGGCGTGGTGGAACGGTCTTAGCCGACCAGTTCCAGACCCGAGAAGAAGAACGCGATTTCGCGGGCAGCCGATTCCGGGCTGTCGGAACCGTGAACCGAGTTTTCGCCTTTGGACAGAGCGAATTCCTTGCGGATGGTGCCGTCAGCAGCAGCAGCCGGATCGGTTGCGCCCATGACTTCGCGGTTCTTGGCAATGGCGCCTTCGCCTTCCAGAACCTGCACGACAACCGGCTCCGATGCCATGAATGCGCAGAGTTCGCCATAGAACGGGCGGGCCGCATGTTCTGCGTAGAATGCGCCAGCTTGCTTGTCCGACAGATGGATGCGCTTCGAAGCAACAACGCGCAGGCCAGCTTCTTCGAACTTGGCGACGATCTTGCCGGTCAGGTTGCGCTTGGTTGCGTCGGGCTTGATGATGGAAAGGGTACGTTCGATGGCCATAACGGCGTCTCCTGATTTACGGGCCGGGCTTTGGCCTGACCGATCTGAATTGCGGCGCGTGACTACCACGCGCCAGAGAGGTTGAAAAGACGGACCAAGCGGTCAAATCAGTCCTTTTTCTTTTCCATATGCTTGCGCAACCGGCTGGGCGTATGGAATTTCCGTTCCTTGAACGGGTTTTCGTTCCCCTGAGACCGGAAGAACAGACGAATAGGCGTGCCCGGCATGTCGAAATGATCGCGCAGGCCGTTGACCAGATAGCGCTTATAGCTCTCGGGCAGTTCATCGGGGCGTGAACATTTGATGACAAAGCCCGGCGGACGGGTTTTCGCCTGCGTGATATAGCGCAGCTTGATCCGGTGGCCGCCCGGGGCTGGCGGGGGATGCGCCTCGGTCATCGCGCCCAGCCACGAATTCAGGCGGGCGGTTGGAATGCGGCGGTTCCACACATCATGCGCGCGGCGGATCGCATCGTGCAGACGGTCAAGCCCCCGGCCCGTTTTTGCCGATACCGTGATCAACGGTGCCCCGCGCAACTGCGGCAGAAGGCGCTCGAACATCTCTTTCAGATCGGCCAGCTTTTCCTGCTTTTCGTCCTCAAGATCCCATTTGTTCACCGCCACCACCACGGCGCGGCCCTCGGTCTCGGCGAAATCGGCGATGCGCAGGTCTTGCTGCTCGAACGGGATTTCCACGTCGAGCAGCACAACCACCACCTCGGCAAAGCGCACGGCGCGCAATCCGTCGGCCACCGACAGCTTTTCCAGCTTTTCCGTGACCTTGGCCTTTTTCCGCATCCCAGCGGTGTCAAACACCCGAACGGGCGTGCCCATCCAATTGGTGCGCACCGAAATCGCGTCGCGGGTGATCCCGGCCTCGGGCCCGGTCAACAGGCGATCTTCGCCCAGAATCTTGTTGATCAGCGTCGATTTGCCGGCATTCGGTCGACCGATCACCGCGATTTGCAGCGGCTTTTTCTCGGTCGGCAGGTGGGCCGTTTCATCGGCCTCCAACTCGGCATCTTCTTCCGACAGGTCCTGATCGGTCAGGGGCGTATTCTCGGCCTCACGCTCGGCAAATTCGCCCTCAAGCGGTTTCAAGAGATGGTACAGATCGTCCATCCCCTCGCCATGTTCGGC
>JALQUQ010000381.1 GCA_023263735.1 Paracoccaceae bacterium
CAATGGCAACCGGGGGCCCTTGGCATTGCCCACCCCCCAAGCCTGATCCAGATCCTCGCCCGACCCCAAAAGGAGCGCGGCGACCTTGGCCACATCCATCGACGATCCGCCGCCAAATCCGATGACCCCGGCCACCTGCCCGGCGCGACCGGCCTGAACGGCAGCCATCAGGGTGTGCACCGACGGGTCCGCCTCGACCTGATCAAAGGGAACCACGGTTACCCCCGACGCCGCCAAAGACGCGATGGCCGGGTCGCAAAGCGAAAGCTTGCGCAGCCCCGGATCTGTCACAAACAGAACGCGCGGGCCGACCAAAGTGCCACAAAGTGTGCCGATCTGACCGGCCGCGCCGGGGCGAAAGATCAGCGATTTCGTCGTGTGGAACTGGAACGGCTGCACCTGTCACTCCCCTTTTTGCGATCATGGGACCAAGCTTGCACCGGTTTGGCGCCCCCCGGCAACGACAAGTTGCGGTTTTGTCTGGCACCTTGGCGCGGGATGTGCTGGGTTGGCAAAAAAGGAGACACGCATGGCCTTTAACGCATTGGTCGTCGACAAAGACGCCGAGGGGAACACGTCATCCGCAATTCGGCAGATCGAGATTGCCGATCTTCCTGCCGGGGATGTTCTTGTTTCCGTTGAATATTCGACGGTGAATTACAAAGACGGCCTGTGCCTTGGGTCGGGCGGCGGTCTGGTTCGGGCGTGGCCCCATGTGCCGGGCATCGATTTCGCCGGTGTAGTCGAGGCGTCCGAGGACCCGCGCTATAAACCCGGGGACCGGGTTGTCTTGACCGGCTGGCGCGTGGGCGAGGTGCATTGGGGCGGTTATGCGCAAAAAGCGCGGGTCAAGGCCGATTGGCTGGTGCCCCTGCCCGAGGCGCTGACCACCCGTCAGGCCATGGCGGTGGGCACGGCGGGGCTGACCGCGATGCTGGCGGTCATGGCGTTGGAAACCCATGGGCTGACGCCGGGCAAGGGGCCGGTTCTGGTCACCGGGGCGGCGGGGGGCGTCGGATCGGTTGCCGTGGCCATCTTGGCCAAGCTGGGCCATGACGTGGCCGCCGTGACCGGCCGCCCGGACACCGAGGCCTATTTGCGCGGCTTGGGGGCCACGCAGATCGTGCCGCGCGCCGATTTGGCCGAAACGGTCAAACGCCCGTTGGAATCGGAAAACTGGGCCGGATGTGTAGATGCCGTCGGCGGCGCGATGCTGGCGCGGGTCTTGGGTCAGATGAAATACGGCGCATCGGTGGCCGCCGTGGGTCTGGCCGGGGGCGCGGGCCTGCCGGCAACCGTGATCCCGTTCCTGCTCCGGGGGGTCAATCTGCTTGGCATCGACAGCGTCATGCAACCCTATGCCAACCGCGTCACGGCATGGCAGCGCATTGCCGCCGATATGCCCGCCGACAAACTTGAGGCGATGATCACCCCCGCCACCCTGTCCGACCTGCCGCAACTGGGTCGCGACATTCTGGCGGGCAAGGTACAGGGGCGCACCGTGGTGGACGTGAACGCTTAATCGCCCAGAACCTGGCGGATCGCCTGCGCCGTCACGTCGGCGATGCGGTCCGCCTCGGCCGGGGTCAGGCAGAAGGGTGGCGCAAAGCCGATGATGTCCCCCTGCGGCATGGCCCGCGCAATCACGCCCCGTTCGGCCATCGCGGCGGAAACCCGGGGCCCGACCTTTTCGGCGGCATCAAAGAAGCGATGCGCCTCGCGGTCTGACACCAGTTCGACCGCACACATCAACCCTTCGCCACGGATATCGCCAACCTTGGCATGATGCCCCACCGCCGAGCGAAGCGCCGATTTCAGGCGCTGCCCCGTGCGCCCCGCCGCACTGACCAGATCCAGCTTGTCGATCATCTGCAAATTGGCGACCCCCGCCGCCGCGCAAACCGGATGGGCGGAATAGGTCCAACCATGGCCGATGGGGCCGAATTCATCGGTGCCCTGCTCCAGCACGCTCCACATCCGTTTTGACACGATCGACCCCGACAGCGGCGCATAGGCCGAGGTGAGGCCCTTGGCGATGGTGATGATATCGGGCCGCATCCCGTAGTGATCCGAGCCAAACATCGAGCCCGTTCGGCCAAAGCCCGTCACGACCTCGTCGGCCACCAGAAGAATGTCGTGCTTGTCGAGAACCTTCTGGATCGCCGGCCAATAGCCCGCAGGCGGCGGCACGATCCCGCCCGTGCCCATCACCGGCTCGCCGATGAAAGCGGCGATGGTATCGGCCCCTTCGCGGGCGATGAGCGCCTCGAGCTCGGCCACGAGATGCGCGACATAGGCCGCCTCGCTCATCCCCCGATCGGCGCGGCGCAGGTAACAGGCGGCCTCGGTATGGACGACTTGGCTCAGGGGCAGATCGAATTTCTTGTGGAAGAGCTCAAGGCCGGTGAGCGATCCGGTCACCAGCCCCGAGCCATGATAGCCGCGCCAGCGCGAGATGATCTTCTTCTTCTCGGGCCGCCCGAGGATGTTGTTGTAATACCAGATCAATTTGACATTGGTCTCGTTCGCGTCCGACCCGCCAAGGCCGAAATAGACCTTCGACATATGATCCGGCGCACGATCCAGAACCATTTTGGCGAGCGTGATCGACGCCTCCGACCCATGCCCCGCATAGGCATGGTAATAGGCCAGCTCGCGGGCCTGCTCGGCAATCGCCTCGGCGATCTCTTGGCGGCCATAGCCCACGTTCACGCAGTAAAGCCCCGCAAAAGCGTCGAGCAGTTTCCGCCCGTCGCGATCCTCGATGAACACGCCCGAAGCGGTGCGGATCACCCGCTGCGGCAGGTTCCCGCGGGCAAACTCGGCCAGATGCGTCGAAGGGTGAAAGAAATTCTCCCGATCCCATTTTTCCAGTTGGTCGTTGTGGAGCATC
>JALQUQ010000382.1:0-2414 GCA_023263735.1 Paracoccaceae bacterium
ACGTCGCTCTTTTGCAGGAAAAAGGGAAGCGCTCCGGAGAAATGTTGTTTCAACTGAAGGAAAATGTGGATCGGCCGCTCACCGCCATCCTGACCCTGAACACCATCGCCAACACGGTAGGAGCCGCTGGGGTTGGAGTTCAAGCAACTCAACTTTTTGGTGATGAGTACCTTGGCGTTGCCTCGGGAGCTTTGACGCTGATGATTCTGATCTTCTCAGAAATCATTCCTAAAACGATGGGGGCTGCTTTCTGGCGGACCTTGGCCCCAACTGTCGGTTACTTCATAAAATATCTAGTTTTGATTCTCCTGCCCTTCGTCTGGCTCGCAGAGTTTCTGACACGCGGTATGAAGCAGCATCGCGAGCTGACTGGTTTCAGCCGAGCTGCCGGTCGTTACCCATCTGGACCATGGCACCACGCTGGACGAATGCCGGATCGCGATCGAAGAGGGGCTGACCTCGGTCATGTATGACGGCTCGCGCAAGGCGTTGCGGCAAAACATCGATGAAACCGCCGCCATCGCCGAATTGGCGCATCGGGCCGGGGTGTCCTGTGAGGGCGAGATCGGCTTTGTCGGCTATGCGGGGGGCATGCCATCGGCGGGCACCGATCCGGTCGAGGCCGAATGTTTCGCGCGCGAAACAAATGTCGATGCGATGGCGATCTCGGTCGGCAATCTGCATTTGCAACAGCACAGCGGCGGCGGGCTGGATCTGCCCCGCATCCGCGCGATCGAGGCGCTGACCCCGGTGCCCCTTGTCATCCATGGCGGATCGGGCGTGCCCTTGGCCGAACGGGCCCGGCTGGCGCGTATCACCAACATCTGCAAATTCAACATCGGCACCGAATTGCGCATGGCCTTTGGCCGCGCCCTGCGGCAGGGGCTGGCCGATGATCCCGGCCGCTTTGACCGGGTCGAGATCCTTTCGGCGACCGAGGCCCCCCTGACCGCCGCCACCCGCCCGATCCTGCGCGCCCTTGCGGCGGCAGAGGTCAGCGCATCAGACAGGTCGCCGGGCCAAGCGCCTGACTGACATAGCCGCCCGCCCCGATCCGCGCGCTTTTTTCGCGCAAGGTCTGGGTTGCGGCATCATCGGGGAAATGGGCCACGAAATATTCGGTCCAGGCCCAACTGCGCTCGCCCCCCTGACTGGTCAGAAAGCTCAGATCCAGCCCCTTGACCGCCGCGCCGTCATTGTCAAACAGCGTCGATTGCCAGCCCACCACCGCCTCATACAGGCTGACGCCCTTGCCAAAGCGCTGGTTGAACAGATCGCGGCCCTGCCGTTTGGCCACATGGGCGGCAAAGACCAGATCGCCCAGCGTCTTGTCCTCGATCCGCGCGCCCCAGCCTTTGGGCAGGCTCTTGGCCAATTTGCCCTTGTAATAGCTGCCGGTGCCGCTTTTGGCCTTCAAGAGCCGCGCCACCTTGTCGAAATCCTTCAGCCCTTCGTCATAGGCCTTGGCATCCGGGGCGACGGCACCCCAGATCAGATAGGCGGCGGCGGCCGTGGCCATCGTATCGGGCCAGCGGTCGCTTTGCTTGCGGCCCCAAGCCGAATAATGCGTGCTTTTATAGACCGTATTGCCCCAAGCGATCACCGCTTCGCGCTGCCCGGCTTGCCAGCCGTTTTGCACATCCACCACATTCACCGAAATCGCGATGTTTTTCAAAAGGTTGCTTTGCCAATGCGCGGGGCTTGATCCCGATCCGCTCCAATCCAGCTTGGTAAAGGCCCCGGCTTCGGCCATGCGGGCCAATTCGGTGGCCAATTGCTGGGCCCCGGCGGGTTTGGCCTTGGCGGCCTGAATGGCGCGGGCAAACCAGGGCAACGCCTGATCCAGCACCTTTCGTTCGCGTTCGATCACGCCCGACATCGGCGGCGTGGTGATCGCCCCGGCCTGACACCAGGCGTTTTTGCCGAAATTGAACAGATCGGCGGGGGCCGATTGCGCCAAAGCGGTCTGGCCCCACAGACCCGAAAGCAGGACAAGAAAAGCAGAAAGAAACCGCGGCATCGCCATCCCCCAATCTTAAATCACAGGTTGAAGTTTGTGCCGCCCCTGTCGCGCCGTCAACGATTCCGCGCAAGGTGGTTCAGGTAGGGGCAGTCTTGCGGGGCTTTGTGCTATTCCCCCAGTTGCGCAGGCCGGATTGGGCGGGCAAAAGGGGGGGGCGGTGTGGGGAAAGGACCGGGAGATGCAGGCGGTGATTTTGGCCGGGGGGCTTGGCACACGGATTTCCGAGGAAAGCCATCTGCGCCCCAAACCGATGATCGAAATCGGCGGGCGCCCGATCCTGTGGCATATCATGAAGATCTATGCCGCCCATGGCATCACCGATTTCGTCGTCTGCCTTGGCTATCGCGGCTATATGATCAAGGAATATTTCGCCAATTACCTGCTGCATTCC
>JALQUQ010000382.1:2424-2876 GCA_023263735.1 Paracoccaceae bacterium
ATCACCCACAGTTCCAACGCCGAACCCTGGCGCGTTTCGCTGATTGATACGGGCGAGGCCACGATGACCGGCGGGCGGCTGAAACGCGTGGCCCCCTATCTGGGGGAACGCTTCTGCCTGACCTATGGCGATGGCGTGGCCGATATCGACATCGGGGCCGAGATTGCCTTTCACCGCGCGCATGGGCGGGCGGCGACGGTGGCGGCGGTGGTGCCGCCGGGGCGCTATGGCGCCTTGCAGATCGGGGCCACGGGCTCGGTCGAGCGCTTTGTCGAAAAGCCGCCGGGGGATGAGGGGATGATCAACGGCGGGTTTTTCGTGCTGGAACGCCGGGTGATCGACCGGATCGAAGGCGATGCGATGCCCTTTGAAACCGCGCCTTTGGAAGGTTTGGCCCGCGACGGCGAATTGATGGCGTTCCGCCACCGCGGGTTCTGGCATGCGATGGATAC
>JALQUQ010000383.1 GCA_023263735.1 Paracoccaceae bacterium
ATGGTCGAGAAATCGTAACCGATCCCCCCGCCCTGCTGCATGGTCAGCGCGGCCTCTTTCAGCGCGTCAAAGATGCCGCCCATGTTGTCGGGCACGGTGCCCATGACGAAACAGTTGAACAAGGTGACGGCGCGGCCAGTGCCTGCGCCCGCGGTAATCCGGCCTGCGGGCAAGAATTTGAACCCATCCAGCGCGTCATAGAATCGCGCCTCCCACTTGGCCTTGTCGGTCTCCACCTCGGCCAAGGCACGGGCGATGCGACGCCATGTATCTTCGATGCTTCCGTCGATCGGGGTGCCATCCGCTTGTTTCAAACGGTATTTCATATCCCAAATCTGTTCAGCAATGGGCGCGGAGAAGCGGGACATGGCTCACCTGTCTTTAGTTTGTCATTACGGGGAAGGCACAAAATAGGCCCCCGACTCGGCGGGGTCAATCTTGCCTCTGCCTCTTACACGATTATTCTTGGCCGGGTTCAAGGAGCCATCCATGCCAGATCACATTCATCTTCTGAAACTTTGCGTCGGGGCGGAAAGCGTCGAAGACCTGGTTCATTGGCAGGAGCTGAATGCTTTTCGGTGGCCCAAAGGCTGCGCGGTGCATGTGACCCGGATGTGGCCCAAACGCGAGGCCGAGATTTTGGCGGGCGGATCGCTCTATTGGGTGATCAAGGGCGTGGTGGTGGCCCGGCAGACCATCCTTGCGCTGGAAAAGGTGGATGAGGGCGATGGGATCGACCGCTGCGGCCTTGTGCTTGACCGCAACGTGGTGCGCACCGCCCCTGCGCCGCGCCGCCCGTTTCAGGGCTGGCGCTATCTCAATCCTGCGGATGCGCCGCCCGATTTGTCGGTCGGCCGCACGAACGAAGAGACCCTGCCCCCCGGCTTGGCCGAAGCTTTGGCAGAATTTGGCGTGCGTTAGAGGTTGGCGTTCAGCAGGGCCATGGCTTGGGCGTGAATGTCCTTGTTCGCCGCCGCCAGCACTTGCCCGCCCTGATGGCACGGGCCGCCCTGCCAATTGGTCATGATACCGCCCGCCGCCTCGATCACCGCAATCGGGGCCTGCACGTCATAGGCCTGCAATCCGGCCTCGATCACCAGATCGATCTGCCCCGCCGCGATCAGGGCATAGGCATAGCAATCGGTCCCATAGCGGGTGAGTTTGGCCTTGGAGGACACCCGGCGAAACGCCGCGCCCTCTTCTGCGGTGCCAACCTCGGGGAAGGTGGAATACAAGATCGCCTCCGACAGCGGGCGCGCGGGGCGGGATTTCAGGATATCTTCGCCCGATGGGCCAACCACACGGGAAAGGCCAAAGCCCCCTTCGAACCGTTCGCGAATATAGGGCTGGTCGATCAGGCCATAGATCGGGCCGGTTTCATCGGCGACTGAAATCAGAACCCCCCAAGTGGGCGTTCCCGACAGATAGCCTCGGGTGCCGTCAATCGGGTCAAGAACCCACGTCAGCCCCGAAGTGCCCGGCTGTGTTCCGTATTCTTCGCCCAGAATGGCATCTTGCGGGCGACGGGCGGCCAGAATGGCACGCATGCGCTCTTCGCTCAGACGGTCCGCCACGGTGACCGGATCAAACCGGTCCTTTTCCTTGTTTTCCGCAGAAAGACCCGATTTTCGAAAGTGCAGCAGCGTCGCGACGCGGGCCGCATCGGCCAAGGCATGGGCGGTTTCGACGATCTGGGCAATCTCGTCTTGGGCAAGCTTTGACATGGCACACTCCCGTTCCTGACCTGCTATGGCGGTATCTCCGTCACTCGCGCAGGTCAAGAACCGGGATCGGTGCACAGGATCAGGCGGCGTCGCTCAGCACGCGGGCCAGATCAAACAGACGACGACGCTGCTGTTCCGGGATCGCATAGTACGACCGGATCAATTCCAGCGCTTCCTTGTCGGCAAGGATATCCGCCGCCTCGTTCTTCTTGGCGGCATCATCGTTCGACAAACCTTCGAAGAAGAAGGAAATCGGAACTTCCAGCGTCTCGGCGATATCCCACAGACGCGACGCGCTGACGCGGTTCATGCCCGTTTCGTATTTCTGGATCTGCTGGAACTTGATGCCGACCCGATCAGCAAGCTGCTGCTGGGTCATTCCGACCATCCACCGGCGATGGCGAATGCGTTTGCCAACGTGGGCATCCACAGGGTGTTTCATGTGTGTCTCCGGTTACGGTTCGCGCTTCGTTACAAGCGACAGGTGTGCGGTAGGCTACTTTAACAAGCATCTGCATCTTTTATCTACGCTTAGAAATGAAACCTGTCCTAAAGAGGTGGAGATCGGCATGAAAAAGCCCATAAAATTCATTCTCACCCCTAAGTCGTGACGATTAATATCCACTCTCCCCATGGGAGATTGACCCTTTCCCGGCGAATCTGGCCTTGGAACTTTACCGAATCGCGCCAACGGGGTCTTGGCGAATCACCTTCGGCAGCCTCTAGTCCTGAAAAGACAGGCGAAAGGCAGGCAGTTGATGCGACATTGGCAGATCAGCGAATCGGGGCGCGACCCCGAAATGACAGACTCCCCCACCCCAACGCCACAGCAGGGGGAGGCACTGTTGCGCATTCACGCCTGCGGGTTGAACTTTGCCGATACGCTGATGATCCAGGGCAAATATCAAGACACCCCACCCTGCCCTTTCATTCCCGGTCTGGAATGTGCCGGAGAAGTTGTGGCGCTTGGGCCCAACACCACCGGCCCCGCACCCGGCACCCGTGTCGCCATCTTTTCCGGGCAAGGCGGATTGGCGGAATACGGCTGCTTTCCGGTGGATCGCCTGCTGCCCATTCCGGCGTCGATGCCGTTCGAGCAGGCGGCGGCCTTTGCGGTGGCTTATGGCACCTCGCACATGGCACTC
>JALQUQ010000384.1:0-2438 GCA_023263735.1 Paracoccaceae bacterium
GGGTTAGCCCCAAACCTGCCACAAGAGCCGTGCGGCCATTGCCGTGGACGTAACCACGAGCAGGGGTTTGATCAGCTTTGCGCCGATGCGAACCGCAAGTTTCGCTCCCACATAGGCCCCGGCAATCTGTGCGATCGCCATGGCCGCCCCGATCCACCACCAGATCGCGCCGGAAAACACAAAAACCGCGAGCGATCCGAAATTGGATGCAAAGTTCAACAGTTTGGTATGCGCGGTCGCCTTGAGAACGCCATAGCCTGCAAGCATCACGAAGGCGATCATGAAGAAACTGCCCGTGCCCGGCCCGAAAAAGCCGTCATAGGCGGCGATCAGGGGAACGGCGGTCACGGCAAAGATCCCGGGTTTCAGGCGCTGGACCCGGTCGGAATCGGCCAGCCCCGGTTTCAGCGCAAAGAACAGCGCCACCGCGACAAGGATCACCGGCATGATCAAGCGCAGCACCTCGGTCGGGACGAGATGGGCCAGCAGGGCCCCGGTCGCACCGGAGGCAAGGCTGATGATTGCCATGTGGAGTTGGCTCTTGGGGTCAACCTTGCCCGCCTGCGCATAAGACAGCGCGGCGGTGGCCGACCCAAACGTGCCCTGAAGTTTGTTGGTGGCCAAAGCCTCGACCGGATTGGCCCCGCTGAGGAGCAGGGCCGGCACCGTGATCAGCCCACCGCCGCCCGCGATGGAATCGACAAAGCCCGCGACAAAACCCGCGAGGATCAAAAGGGCAGCCAGATCATAGGCGACTTCGAACATCGTGTTCCCCTGCATATGGCCCTTGGTCAGGGCATCGAGCCCTGACCAAGGGCGGCGCCTCCGGCGGGAGTATTTGGAAAAGGGGCAATGGAAAAGGGGTCAGCCCGTGAAATCCGCCGAGTCATAGCCCTGAAGGTAGAGGAGCGCGGTCAGGTCGCCGTGATTGACGCGGAGGGTGCATTGCGCCTGCACCGAGGGTTTGGCGTGAAGGGCAACGCCCATGCCCGCCCGGTTCAGCATCGCAAGATCATTCGCGCCATCCCCAACGGCCACCGCCTCGGCGGGGGTGATGTTCAGGCGGGCGGAAATTTCGAGGAGCGCGTCGAGCTTGGCCTGTTTGCCAAGGATCGGTTGGGCCACCTCGCCCGTCAGCGCGTGGTCATCGGTCAGCAGGGTATTGGCGCGGTTTTCATCAAAGCCCAAGGTTTCGGCGAGTCGGGCCGTAAAGGCGGTGAAGCCGCCCGAGACCAAGGCGGCATAGGCACCATGGGCGCGCATGGTGGACAGCAGGGTCTTGCCGCCCGGCATCAGGGTGATGCGGTCGCGGATCACCCGGTCGATGGTGGTGATGGGCAGGCCCTTGAGCAGGCTGACGCGTTCGCGCAAGGCGGCCTCGAAGTCGAGTTCGCCATTCATCGCGCGTTTGGTGATATCGGCGACATAGGCGCCCACGCCCGCCTCATCCGCCAGTTCGTCGATGCATTCCTGCTGGATCATTGTGGAATCCATATCGGCGATCAGCAGGCGTTTCTTGCGATGGGTCGCGGGTTGCAGCGCGAGGTCGATTCTGAGGTTTTGAAGGTCTTGCCAGACATCCCAGAGATTGGCGGGCGCCTCTGCGACGGGGAATTCTGCCGCCACACCGGGATTGAGCCAAATCGCATCCCCGCCGCCCCAGGCATTGCGCAGGGATTCGACGGTGACCCGGTCAAGAATGGGCGTTTCGGGATTGGTGAGCAGAGTGGCGACGAACATCAGGTTTCCGATCGTGAACACGCATGTCGTTTTGCGGTGGTGATGCGACGCTTTAGCCGCATTTTTTCGCTTGTGCCAGATCGGCCGCGCAGATATCAGCAACAGCGGGACACCCTTCCCCAACGAAGGGCATATATCTGGAAGGATACCAGAAATGGCTGATACCGCCCCGGCGACGCGTCCGGCAAACCCGCGTTTTTCGTCTGGCCCCTGTGCCAAGATCCCCGGCTTTTCCCTTGATCTGCTTGCTGACGCGCCCTTGGGGCGGTCGCACCGCGCCGCGGTGGGCAAGGCCAAGCTGAAAGAAGCCATCGATCTGACCCGTGAGATTCTTGGCGTCCCTGCTGAGTACCGTATTGGCATCGTCCCCGGTTCCGACACCGGCGCGGTTGAGATGGCCATGTGGACGATGCTGGGCGCGCGCCCGGTGGAAATGCTGGCTTGGGAAAGCTTTGGCGAAGGTTGGGTGACCGATGTGGTCAAGCAACTGAAGCTGGATGCCACCGTCAAGAAAGCCCCCTATGGAGAGATCGTCGATCTGAAGACCGTCGATTTCGACAAGGACGTCGTGTTCACCTGGAACGGCACCACCTCGGGCGTTCGGGTTCCGAATGGCGATGCGATTCCGGCGGATCGTGCCGGGCTGACCATCTGCGACGCCACCTCGGCTGCCTTTGCGATGGATCTGCCGTGGGACA
>JALQUQ010000384.1:2448-2864 GCA_023263735.1 Paracoccaceae bacterium
CCTGGCAAAAGGTGCTGGGCGGGGAGGGCGCGCATGGCATGCTGATCCTGTCGCCGCGCGCGGTGGAGCGTCTGGAGACCTATACCCCCGCTTGGCCGCTGCCCAAAGTGTTCCGGCTGACCGCCAAGGGCAAGCTGAACGAAGGCATCTTTGTGGGCGAGACGATCAATACGCCGTCGATGCTGGCGGTTGAGGATTATCTGGTCACGCTGAAATGGGCCAAGTCGATCGGTGGGCTGGCGGGTCTGATTGGCCGTGCCGAAGCCAATTCGAACGTGGTCAAGGATTTCGTGGCCGCCAACGCATGGATCGAAAATCTGGCCGTTGATCCGGCCACGGCATCGACGACGAGCGTTTGCCTGAAATTCTCGGATGCGCGCATCGCGGATGGCGCGGCTTTTGCCAAGGCCGTGGCC
>JALQUQ010000385.1 GCA_023263735.1 Paracoccaceae bacterium
GGGCCCACCAACCGCAAGACCTTGCGCGTTGCCAGACCCTCGCTCAGCCCGGGCGCACGGGTCGCAAGCCGCAGCATCGCGGGCAAAGGCGTCAGCGTATAATCGGCCGCCCGCGCCAGAAAGCTCCGCAATTCCTGACGCAAAGGCACCGCTTCCAGCCTTTTGCCGATGGAACGCAGGCGGGCGGGATCAAACTTGCCCTCTCCCGGCCCCCAGACCACGCCCAGCACGCGACGCGGGCCCAAGGGAACCTCGACCAGATCGCCATCGCCGCAGCCCCCCTCGGGCGCGCGATAATCCAGCACCCCAAGCCCCGAACGACCCAAGGGTTCCGTCGTCAAGACACCGACACAATCGCCCTGTTGGTAAACGCGGTCCGCCACTTTCGCTTCCGTCTGACCCTGCCCTCTTGGGGTAATTTGCCAGACCCCGGCTTTCAACCCGCCAAGACGGATTGGCCGGAAATTCTTTTCGCGTGCAGACCGGGCCTTGGATTTGTGACCCCGCACCGGCCGCGCGCTTGGCCCTGCCCCGTTGACCCCACATGATCGGGCTGGCTCCGGGGTTTCCCTCTGGCCAAGCTTCCCCGACTTGCCCATTTCGCACATGCGCCGAACACACACGTTCCCGGACCGTTTGTGCAGGTCTGTCACGGCACCTTAGCTTTTCAGCCGATCCCTGCATTTTTCTTGGACAAATGGCGACGCAAGTCTGATATGCTGTCCGCCAACGTCAAGAATGCCGAGCAGAGACTTTACATGATCGAACCAGACTTGCGGGATCGCCTGATTGCCCAGCCGGAAAACATCCTTGAAGATCGCGACCTGATGGCGGCCCTGATCGGGGCAAATGACCGGACCATGGGGTCGAATGTCGTTGATTTGCGTGGCGTGGCGATGGACCGGCTGGAAGCGCGGCTTGATCGTCTGGAAGACACGCACCGAACGGTGATCGCGGCGGCCTATGAAAATCTGGCGGGCACCAATCAGGTGCATCGGGCCATCTTGCAAATGATGGACCCTTTGGGGTTTGAAGATTTTCTCAAGACATTGTCGACCGAGGTGGCCGCCACCTTGCGGGTCGATTGCATCCGTCTGGTGCTGGAATCGGTGCAAAGCGCTGATGATCCGGCGATCCGGCGGTTGGGCGATGTGCTTTTTGTCGCCGAACCCGGCTTTACCGCCGATTACATGACGAACGGGCGCAATGTGCCGCTTCGCCCGGTGACACTGCGCCAGACGATCCCGGTTTCCGACATGATCTATGGCGATCGGTCGGGCTGGATCCGGTCCGAAGCGCTGATGAAACTCGACTTTGGCAAGGGCCGTCTGCCCGGCATGTTGGTGCTGGGGTCCGAAGACCCCCATCAGTTCAAGCCGACCCATGGCACCGATCTTTTGACCTTTTTTGCCGGTGTCTTCGAACGGTCGATGCGCCGCTGGCTCTCGTGACCGCGATTTCCCCCCAATTGCGCGATGCGTTGCAGGATTGGAGCCTGCAACTCTCCGCCTTGCGGGGGGCATCGCAAAACACGGTGACCGCCTATCTGCGCGATGTGACAGGGTTTTTGCACTTTATCGCCGTGCATCATGGCGGCACCAAAGGCACCGCGGCGATGGCCGATCTGCCCCGCACCGATCTGCGCGCATGGATGGCCCATGAACGCGAGCGCGGGGTTTCGGCGCGGTCGCTGGCGCGGTCTTTGTCGGCGGTCAAGAATTTCATCGCATGGCTGACCGACCGCACGGGTGACGACGCTACGACGATCCTTGCTGCCCGTGGCCCCAAATACCGCCGCAAACTCCCACGCCCGCTGTCAGAGGACGGCGCAAAAGACATGATCGAGGGGGTCGCACATCAAAGCGACGAACCCTGGATCGCCGCGCGGGATCGGGCGGTGCTGACGCTTTTGTACGGATGCGGGTTGCGGATTTCCGAAGCCCTTGGCCTGACCGCCACCGCCCATCCGCTGCCCGAGGTGCTGCGGATCAAAGGCAAGGGCGACAAGACGCGTCTGGTCCCCGTGCTGCCCGTTGCGCGGGCGGCCGTGGCCGATTACGTGCGGCAATGCCCCTTTGATCTGGCCCCCGACACGGCCCTGTTTCGGGGCGCAAGGGGGGGCCCCCTGAACCCACGTCTGGTGGCGCTTGTGATGGAAAAAGTGCGCCTGCAATTGGGGTTGCCGGCCACGGCCACGCCGCATGCGCTGCGCCACAGTTTCGCCACCCATCTGCTTTCGGCCGGGGGCGATTTGCGCGCCATCCAAGAGCTGTTGGGCCATGCCTCGCTTTCAACGACACAGGCCTATACGGCCGTTGACGCCGCGCGGTTGATGGAGGTGTACCAATCGGCACATCCCCGCGCAGGCAATGCGGCAAAGTCCGCCTGAATGGTTGCGAAATTCTTTGGTATCGGCCATCAAGGCCGGATGCAGCTCAAGCACAAAGCCCTTTCTGTTCATCTGTTGACGGCCACTGGCGCCGTCTTGTCGATGTTTGCCATGCTTGCCGCCGTTGACGCGGAATGGAGCCTGATGTTCCTGTGGCTGGTGGTTGCGCTGATCGTTGACGGCATCGACGGGCCGCTTGCCCGCCGGTACGAGGTGGAAAAGAACTGGCCGAATTATGACGGCGTTCTTTTGGACCTGATCATCGATTTCCTGACCTATGTGTTCATTCCCGCCTTTGCCCTGTTCAAATCGGGGCTTTTGCCGGGATGGACGGGGTGGCTGGCGATCATCGTCATCACCTATGGTTCGGTGATCTATTTTGCCGACACGCGCATGAAAACAAAGGATAAAAGTTTCGCAGGCTTTCCCGCTTGCTGGAACATGGTGATCCTGGTTCTGTTTGTCGCCC
>JALQUQ010000386.1:0-2611 GCA_023263735.1 Paracoccaceae bacterium
GGTCAGCCATGGCACCCCGCAGGCGGTTGCCACCGATCCGGCCAGCCTGACCGGGCAATATCTTTCTGGCACGCGCGAAATTTCGGTTCCAAAGACGCGCCGCAGTGGAAACGGAAAAAAGCTAACCGTTGTCAATGCTTGCGGGAATAACCTAAAGAATGTGACAGTGGATTTCCCGCTGGGCAAATTCGTCTGTGTGACCGGTGTTTCGGGGGGCGGTAAATCGACCCTGACCATCGAAACCCTGTTCAAGACCGCCTCCTTGAAACTGAATGGCGCGCGCGAAACCCCGGCCCCTTGTGAAACGATCAAGGGGTTCGAACATCTGGACAAGGTGATCGATATCGACCAACGCCCCATCGGGCGGACTCCGCGTTCAAATCCAGCCACTTACACCGGGGCCTTCACCCCCATTCGCGACTGGTTTGCCGGTCTGCCCGAGGCCAAGGCGCGCGGCTATCAGGCGGGGCGGTTCAGCTTTAACGTCAAGGGCGGGCGGTGCGAGGCCTGTCAGGGCGACGGCGTCATCAAGATCGAAATGCACTTTCTGCCCGATGTCTATGTGACCTGCGAAACCTGCAAAGGTCAGCGCTATAATCGGGAAACATTGGAAATTAAGTTCAAAAACAAAAGCATAGCTGATGTTCTTGATATGACATGCGAAGATGCGCAGGGGTTTTTCAACGCCGTTCCGTCGATCCGGGAAAAGATGGATGCGCTGTGCCAAGTGGGTCTGGGCTATATCAAGGTGGGTCAACAGGCGACCACGCTGTCGGGGGGTGAGGCGCAGCGGGTGAAGCTGTCCAAGGAGCTGTCGCGCCGTTCGACGGGCCGCACCCTCTATATCCTTGATGAGCCGACCACCGGCCTGCATTTCGAAGACGTGCGCAAGCTGTTGGAAGTGCTGCATGAATTGGTGGATCAGGGCAATTCGGTGGTGGTGATCGAACACAACCTTGATGTGATCAAAACCGCCGATTGGATCATCGACATCGGCCCCGAAGGCGGGGATGGCGGTGGCCAGATCGTTGCCCAAGGCACACCCGAAGCCGTTGCCAAGATCGAGGCAAGCCACACCGGCCGCTATTTGCGCGACATGCTGAAACCTAAGGGCAAGGTTGCCGCAGAATGATAGATTTCAACACGTTACGCTGAAATCTTGACCTGAAACATGAAAAGCGCCGCGCAAAGGATTCTTTGGGCGGCGCGGTCAGGCTTAGGCCTTTTTCATCGGGCAGGTCGACAGACCGAAAATGCTGTAAAGCGGGCACGATCCGATGGCGGCGGTGATCAGGGGGACGATCCCGATCAGCTTGGCATAATGCCAAAAGCCCTGACCCTGATCCATGAAGAACCAGACCAGCAGCACGACGCCGACCACAATGCGCAGGGTGCGGTCAATTCCACCGACGTTGTTCTTGAACATCTCAGTCTCCTTTGGGATGCAATCCTTATGAGGAGACTGTGCCAGAGGGGCGGCGCAAAGTCTGTGACCTTGTCACCGGGGGTTAACCTTCGAGGGTGGCAAGCTGTCGCAGGGCGGCGGCATCGGTGATTTCTATCGATCCGCGGGCCAGTTGAACCCAGCCTTCACGGGCAAAGCCATCCAGCCGCCGGGTCACCACCTCACGCGCGGAACCGATCCGCGCGGCCAATTCGGCATGGGTCGCGGTGACATTGCCCTGCGTCTCCAATGACAAAAGCGCGGCGGCAAGCCGGGATTCGATGCGCACAAAGGCCACCTGTTCCAGCAGCCGGGTCATTTCCTGCATGCGCCGGCCAAAGCTGGCCAGCACATGGCCGCGAAAGCCGGGATCGCTGGCCATCAGGTCGGAAAAGAGGCCGCGGGGCACCAGCACAAGCTCCAGATCGGTGGCCGCGATGGCCCCCGCCTCATAGGGTTCGCCCCCCATCAGGCCCAGCGTCGTCTGCACGCAGGATTGGCCGGGCTCGACCGCATACAGAAAGATCTCGCGCCCCGAAAGGCTGGTCAGAGTCACCTCGATCCGGCCGGACAACACGATCACAAAGCCCTGCGCCACGTCGCCCGGATGAAAAAGCGCGCTGGACTTCGCAAGACGCACCACCGGCAAGGCGGCAAGTTTGGCGCGCGTGTCGGCGGTCAGATCGGGAAGAGAGGTGGGCCAGTCAGTCATGCGCAGACCAAGCGGCGGGGCCAAGGGGAGCCAGCATCGCCGCAAAATCCACCCCGGGAACGCGATCGGGGGCCGAGTGGCGCCAGAGCGGCGGCGTGCCCCGGTCGATCAGGCGGGCCCTGATTCCCGGGGCCAGATCGCCCTGAACCAAGGCGCGGTGGGCATAGCGGTATTCCAGTTCCAGCGCCCGGATCAGCGGCCAGCCATCGCCGATGCGGTGCAGCATCTCGACCGCCGCCGACATGGCGAGGGGGCTGTTTTCCAACATCTTGGCTTTGGTCGCCTGCGCAAAGGGGGTTTCCGATGTCTTCAGCGACAACCAGATGTCGGCCAAGGTCTGGCCCGCGAAATGGGTGTTCACCTCGGTCAGCAGGGCAAGAGCGGGCGGCGTATTGGGGGCAAGGGGGGGCGGCAACGCGGTCAAATCGCCGGTTTCGGCCAAAAGCGCGATCAGA
>JALQUQ010000386.1:2621-2858 GCA_023263735.1 Paracoccaceae bacterium
CTGTCCCCGTGGATAGAGCGCGTCGGCAAAGCCCAGCCACAGGGCATCCGCGCCGTGAAACCTGTCTCCCGTGGTGGCCAGATATTCCCCCATCCGGCCCGGAGCCAAGGCCAAGAGGAACGACGCCCCCGCATCGGGGGCCAAGCCGATCTTGGCCTGCGAAACGGCAAACACCGTCTCGGGATCGCAAAAGCGATGGGCGGCATGGCAGCCCAGACCGATGCCCCCGCCCATGAC
>JALQUQ010000387.1 GCA_023263735.1 Paracoccaceae bacterium
TTATAAAAAAGAAAGAAATAAATGTCTTTTCATGTGCGAGGGACATTTGGTGACGGTCCAATCCAAATTGGAAAGATACTGTCCCCAACTGTCCCTTGTGCGCGTTACACATCCCCTTCACCAATCATGTCGAGAATAGCTGATCTTGCCTCTTGGCGGCGCTGGCGCTCCTCATCTGCCTTCTCGGCAAAGATCACATGCACTTCCGGATTGACCTTCCATGAAGGTGCGTCGCTGCGCTTGTGGACCTGCTCAACCCATCCGAAGGCTTCAAGCTGTTCGAATATCTTGGCCCCATCATCGCGGGTCAACTTGCGCATTGCGCGGCTTCCACGCGCCAAGGTGCGCATGGTGATCGTGTCCAGATTGTTGGCCAGAATATAGCCTGCAACGTCCTGCAGCGCGTCATGATCGTCTGCCAAGCCAATGACACCGGCATAGAACGCGAGGCTATGACGCCGGATATAATTGGACAGGAAGTCCGCAACGCGGGCTGCGGTTTCCTCGCTGACAAATATGGGCAGACCATCGGGATTGCAGCGATGTTCGATGCAATGCCAGATGATGCACAAGCGAGGGAACAAGCCATCAAACTTCCCGATATGCGCGGCCAGCTTCTTGTTGACGGTTTCCGTGCTGGTCACAAGCGCATGGTGTTTGCGCTCCAGATCAGAACGGATGCGCCGCGCCCCTTCATCAAACTGCAGGGGGAGTTTACCCAACACGCTTTCCGGCGCTTGCAGTTCATGCAGTCGCTCAATCATGGCATCATATTCGAATGCGACTTCCCCTGCTTCCTCATCCTTGCCAACGCTGGCGGGTTGCAGGATGACGGGAAAGAAGCGCTGGATAAGTCCGTCGTCCGTCGCGTCCGATACGATGCGACGGATAGGGTCTGGCTGCACGCCACCGAGGATCGTGACCGAAAGGTTATCGATAATGAACGCGCCACGGCCAACGCGATTGACGGCATGGGAACCGCCGCCGAACGCTGTCAGCCAGAATGATCGGTCCTTTGCACTGCCCTTTCCGCCGCTATATTTCTCGATGCCGCCGAACCATCCTGACAATTCATCTTGCAGCACAAAAATGCCTTCGGGAGAATGACGGCAAACTTCTTGGCAAGCCTCCATGGTTATGTCCTCAACGCGCAGCCTGGGGCATTGTGGCATTTCACCACCGCCCTTGTGACCGCCGTTTTCCTGCCATTCGATCATAGACTTGTTTCCGGCGCGCAGCATATCCGCGTCCATTTGCTTGATCTTGCCGGATGCGGCCCGCATGATGGGGGATTTTTTGAACGAAGGATCGCCGATAAGCATCGTCCAGATGCGAGCGCTTTCTGTCCAGTTTTCGTGTTGCTTGACCTTGATCTTGATGCTGTCTCGGATGACCGCCGCACAAGCCGTCAATGCCGACATGGCAAGGCCACCTGGGTCAACGCCCATTTGTTCGGCGCGGGCAAATGAAAACCGCTCGATAATATCCGGCAATAGACCCTTTGGAAGTGTTGGCGGATTATAGCGCGCCCAAAGATCGACGGGGGCTGCTTCGCGCTTGGCGTCGTCCTCTGCGCGCTTTTTGGCCATGGCATAGGTGCGAAGCGCAAAACTGAAAGCCGCAGCTACGCTGTCAATGCCTTGTGATTTGGCCTGATCGTTGAAGTCCTTATCGGTCGGCACAGCAACGGGGCAATTCAGTTCCTTGCCGAGTGCCTGCATTTGATGGACTGCGTTCAAATCTGCGGCCAAGACAATCGCCACGCCAGATGCGGCAAGTTCGCGGGCAACATGCGCCATGTTGTCTTTCGAGAACGTGACGCAGACCTGATCGGCAATGGCTTCGTGAATTGACGCGCCGGTTGCAAAGCCTTCGCAAAGTATCGTGCGGCCCAAGTGCAGGCCGATATTGAGCCGCGCGCCCTTTGTGGGAGCGTGCCATTGAAAGCGCTTGACCTTGCCGTCATCGTTGATGGTCTGGACGCTGCAAATCTCGCCGTCTGGGCCATAGAGGGGCAGCAAAAGCTTATCGCCTTCAACGCGGGCCATGTGGGCCGGGACTTGCTTTAGCGTCAGATAGGGATGGGTTTCGCACGGCTCGGCATTGGCCCACCGTTCGCGGGCGCGCTTGATTGACGCGGCCTCTTGTTCGGCATGTTCGCGTTGGCGCTGTTCCATAAGATCGCGGCGCTGGCGCTTGTCATCATCGGACATTTGCAGCGGATTGCCGCCGGTTAGAAGATTGACCGCGCCGATTGTGTCAGTGCCATTGTGCTGCGCTACGAAGTCAATTACGTCTCCATTGGCACCACAACCGAAGCAATGGAAAAATTCACGATCCGGCACAACAGTGAAACTGGGCGACTTTTCCGCATGAAACGGACAGCACGCAACGTATTCTTTCCCCTTTTTGGTGAGCGGGACAACCTGCCCAATGACCTCTGCAATCGGATATTGCGCCTTCACGGCTTGCCAGTCGTGGGTGGGGGCCAGCGTCAGCAGCTCCCCGATGAGCTGGTCCATGCGCTCGGCCTCGCGGCCGATGCGTGCCGTGAATTCAGCCGCGCGCCCGGGTTGCTGCTCGAGCAGGTCGAGCGCGGCCTGCAGCCTGGCCAGCGGCGAACGCAGCTCGTGCGAGACGTCGTGCAGCAGCCGGCGCTGGCCTTCGACCAGCAGCTGCAGCCGCCCGGCCATGCGGTCGAAGTCGCGCCCGAGATCGGCCAGCTCGTCGCGCCGGCCAGCCAGCGCCTGGCTCGTCCTGACGTCGAGCCGGCCATCGGCTGCCGAGTCGAGCGCCTGCTTGAGGCTGCGGATCGGTCGCGAGAAATACCAGGCCAGCACGGCCGCGAACAGCAGGC
>JALQUQ010000388.1 GCA_023263735.1 Paracoccaceae bacterium
CGACACACCACCCAGCGAGGTCACGATATCGCGCAGGGCGCGGTCGTTCATGTCCATCACACGGCGCCACACCACACGGCGCTCGTCGATCTTCAGATCGTTGCCCCAGTAGATATGGTTATCGATCATGGCCGACAGCAGGTTGTGCGCCGAGGTGATCGCGTGGAAGTCGCCGGTGAAATGCAGGTTCATTTCTTCCATCGGAACGACCTGAGCCAGACCGCCACCCGCAGCGCCACCCTTCATCCCGAAGTTCGGGCCAAGCGAGGCTTCGCGAATGCAGACGATGGCTTTCTTGCCAATCCGGTTCAGACCGTCGCCCAGACCCACGGTGGTGGTGGTCTTGCCTTCGCCTGCCGGGGTCGGGTTGATTGCGGTCACCAGAACCAGTTTGCCATTCGGGCGATCCTGGATCGAGCGGATGAACTCTTGGCCCACTTTGGCCTTGTCGTGGCCATAGGGCAGCAGGTGCTCTGCCGGGATGCCCAGCTTGGCACCGATCTCCATGATCGGCTGCTTTTTGGCTTCCCGTGCAATTTCGATGTCGGTCTTAAAGGCCATGTCCGTCTCCCAAGGGCGAGTGGTCGCGGCGTGGTGCCGCGTTGCCCCCTTGTTAACGACGGAAATGATGTCGCCAAGGAACAATTCCGACCTGAATCCCCCGATTTTCGCCGTTCGGGTTTCCAATAGGAACCTTGCGTCACGCGGCGCTCTGTTTTGGGTCAGGCTCCGGGTGTCAAAGGCAGGCCCGGGGCCCAGGCCCGCTGCCCCGGCACATGCAGCCGCAGGCGATCACCCGGGCGCAAAACGCCCTCGCGCTCGACCCAAGCGGTCACGCCGCGCCGGTCTTTTGCTGCCGATTTGAATTGTTTTCCCAGCCCGCCCGTCGCCTGCGCAATCGTGACCGCAGGCTCCTGACAGGGCAGATTTTCCATATCGACAACCAGCGTCACCCCGTCGGGGCCCTGCAACCGGCTGGAGGGGGGAATATGGGTAAAGTCGGAAATCCCTTCCAGCGCGATCGACGCCCCGACCCAGGCATAGTCAAAATCCGACAAACCCAACTCGGCCGCCACATCGGCCATTTCCTCGACCGAAACGATGCACAGCTGACGCACGTTGCGGATCGTGGTGTTGCGCGGATGTTGCGCCAGAACCCGGCTGCACGAGGGGCGGTTCACTCCGCCATGAATTTCCCCCTGCGGACCATCAAACCGCAAATCCAGCCTCTCAACCGGTTCACCGAAAATCTGCAGATTCTCGACCGGGCGGCGCTGAAGGCCCAGCCATCTGACGGTTGCATAATATTCGGTCGGAAGAAGTGCGGGCATGTTCAGGTCTTTACAACAAAGAAGCATCTCTTGAACGGGAACAGCACGCCCCCGTCGGGCAACAGCGGATAGGCTGCATATAGGGCCGCGTCATAGGCCTGCAAG
Organism: Paracoccaceae bacterium; assembly: GCA_023263735.1. Classification (GTDB taxonomy): domain Bacteria; phylum Pseudomonadota; class Alphaproteobacteria; order Rhodobacterales; family Rhodobacteraceae; genus Pseudotabrizicola. Next base: position 1,437 of record JALQUQ010000388.1, read on the forward strand.
AACAGGGCAAGCTGATCAGGATCAAGGCGCGAAGACACCGGCAGCATGGCCGTGCTTTCGGTGAATCGGCGCACCGGATGCGCCACCGGATCAGCGGGCATCGCCTGCACATATTCGGTTTCCCAAGCGGTCACTTCGCCAAACCGCGAAAGCCGGGCCGCATATTCGAAGGCCGCAGAAACCGGGGCCACTTCTTGGGAAAAATCAAAGATGTCGGGAAAAAGATGTGCCGCCACATCGCGCAACAGGCGGTGTGAGGGCGCATCGAATTGACGCGGCATCTGAACGGCCAACGCCCCTTTGGCGCGCAAAAGGCCGATCAATCGGGGCATCAGATGATTGTGATCGTCGATCCAGTGCAGGGCCGCGTTCGAAAAGATCAGCGCGGGGGCCTCTTCGGGCGACCAATGCCGCACGTCGGCTTGCATCAACCGGTCATAAATCGCGGTCTGTGCCGCTTCGCGCAGCATTTCCGGGGATTTATCAACCCCGATCAATCGCCGCCCGGGAAACTGCGCGGCAAGCACCGCCGCGACAGCCCCGTTTCCGCAGCCCAGATCGACAATATCGCCCTCGGGTATCTCCGGCACCTGCGCCACCAGATCCATCGCGGGGCGCAAACGCAAACCCCGAAACCGTGTATAGGTTTCGGGGTTCCATGTCAGATTTGACCGGTCGGTCACGCTGAAGGCTCCGGCTCCATCCCGCCGGTGGGCGCTTTGGGTTTGGTCTTGGGAATCGCGGCAATCGACCCCAGACCGCTGCCCTTGTCCGCGTCATCCGCATCATTGCCCGACAGAGGCTCCCCGGCCATGACCTTGCGGATCTGATCGCCCGTCAGGGTTTCATATTCCAGCAGACCTTGGGCCAAGCGCTCGAACTCCACCTCGTTCTCATCCAGAATCTGGCGGGCCCGGCGATATCCCTCATCGATGATGGCTTTGACCTCTTCTTCGATCAGACGTTTGGTTTCTGCCGAGACCGAAAAGCCCGCCGTATTGCCATCATAGCCCGAATGCGCCTCGGAATAGTCGATGTTGCCGATCTTGTCCGACATGCCCCAACGCATCACCATGGCGCGCGGGCCAGTTGGCTGGCTTGCTGGATGTCACCAGCGGGGCCGTTCGATACGTTGTCCGCGCCGTATTTGATGATCTCAGCAGCCTTACCTGCCATCGTCATCGCGAGTTTCTGCTGACATTCAGCCTTGTGCCAGTTCAGGCGGTCGATTTCTGGCAGAGAGACAACCATGCCCAAGGCACCGCCACGCGGAATGATCGTCGCCTTATAGACGGGGTCACATTCAGGCAGCGACAGACCAACAACAGCGTGGCCAGCCTCGTGATAGGCGGTTTTCTCTTTTTGATCGGGGGTCAGAACCATAGAACGACGTTCCGCGCCCATCATGAC
>JALQUQ010000389.1 GCA_023263735.1 Paracoccaceae bacterium
GCCCATTACCAGTCGCTGGATCTGGCGGGGGACCATCATTTTCACATGGACCCGGCCGCCGCCCAACAGATTGCCGATGCCATTCAGACCCTTGTCGAACAGCATCGGCCCGTTTGATTATTTCCACGCATCCAGCAGGAAATCGCACATCACATCCAGCACGGCGACGACCATGTCATCGCCATCGGCGGTCTTGCAACCTGCCGCCTTTGCCGCCTTGATGATCTTGGTTTCGCCATGCCCGGCGACGACGTCGCCCACGAACATATCGGACGTCAGCTTTGCCGGATCGACCGGGATCGGGTCTGCGTCGCTCATCCCCATCGAGGTGGCGTTGGACACGATGTCAAACCCGGTCGGATCGTTGGTTTCGGCCACACGCACGCGCCCCGGGGCACGCTCTTGCATCAGCCCGACGATGCGCGCCGCGCGGGCCGGGTCCAGATCAAAGACCGCCACTTCGCCAGCACCCTGCTCCAGCATGGAAATCACGACCGCGCTGCCGGCGCCGCCCGCCCCCATCACCAGAACCTTGGCGCCCGCAACCTTGGCCCCACGGTCGATCTGCGCTTTGACAAAGGCGTCGCCGTCGGTGGTGTGGCCATGCCAAGACCCGTCCTTGTTGCGACGAATGGCACTGACCACGCCCAGCATCTGGGACGTTTCCGACAGGGTCGCGCAATAGGGCACACCCGTGATCTTGTGCGGCATGGTCAGCGAAAGGCCATCAACGTTGCCGGTCGCCGCCAAACCATCCATAACGACCTTGAGCTTGCCATCCGGCACTTCCATCGGCAAAGAGATGCAGTTCATCCCCCGCTTGGCCATATGCTTGCTAAGCCAGTCCGGCGAGCGCGCATAGACAATCGGGTCGCCCAGCAGCGGATAAAGCCGGGTACGGCCATTAAGGTTGATCTCGGACATAGCATGCTCCCATTTTCAGTCGGGCAGGTGCAAAGGCACCCACCGTCTGTCATCCGACAAAAGTGCTAGCATGCAGGAAACCATGGACCAACGCCCCAACCAACACGACAGGCGATAGCAGCCCCATGATTTGCCTATACCACTGCAAGCGGTCTGGTCGGATTGGCAAGCAGAATGCGAAGACAGAAGAAACGGAAGGGAGCTCCGATGACCCAAACCACCTATGACGAAATCATTTACGAAGAACAGGGCCCGATCGCCATCATTCGCCTGAACCGGCCCGACAATGGCAACATGTTCACCCCCAAGATGGTGGACGAGTTGCGCGATTGTTTTGAAAACATCCGCCGCGAAACGCGCACCCGGGTGATCGTGCTGACCGGTGTTGGCGACAAGTTCTTTTGCATCGGCGGCACCCATGACGAGGCCGAAGACACCACCCTTTACCCCGGCGTGCCCCGGACCTTGGAAATGTACGAGGCCATCGAGCGGTCGCAAAAGCCGGTCATCGCGGCCGTCAACGGCTTTGCGGTTGGCGGGGGCAACGTGTTGCAAGTGGTCTGCGACATGTCGGTGGCCAAAAAATCCGCCATTTTCCGTCAGGTTGGTCCGATGGTCGGGTCGTTTGACGCAGGCTATGGCACGCTGTTTCTGGAAGATCTGGTCGGCAAGAAAAAGGCCAAGGAAATCTGGATGCGCAACCCCAAGATGACCGCCGATTACGCGCTGGAAATCGGGCTGATCAACGCGGTGTTCGACGACGAGACGTTCTGGGACCAAACCTTGGCCTTTGCCAATGAAGTTGCCGAACGCGGGTCTTATGCGCTTGCCGCGGTCAAGGCCTCCTTTGCCGCGCGCCATTCGGGTGTGGCCGGGATCAGCCGGATCACCCATGATTTGATGCTTGGCCATTATTACAAATCGGAAGAGGCCAAGGAACTGGCCGCGGCCTTCAAGGAAAAGCGCAAACCCAATCCCGACAAATTCGGGCATTGATCGCGAAAAAAGAAAGGGCGGCACCCAGATCAGGTGCCGCCCTTTTGGTTTGATCGGGCTGGATCACGCCACGCGTTCAAAGATCGCCGCCAGACCCTGACCGCCACCAATGCACATGGTTTCGATGCCGTAACGCGACCCGCGTCGTTCCATTTCGCGCAGCAGGTTCGCCAGAATACGCACGCCCGTCGCGCCGACGGGATGGCCCAAGGAAATGCCCGACCCGTTCACGTTCAGCCGTTCATCGGTGTTTGACACCCCCCACGACCGCAGGCATGCGATGACCTGCGCCGCAAAGGCTTCGTTCAGTTCGATCAGGTCCATGTCATTCAGGCCCAGACCGGCACGCGCCAGCGCCCGCTCGACCGAGGGCACCGGGCCAATGCCCATCCGCTCGGGGCCAACACCGGCCAGACCCCAGCTTTTCAACCGGCCCAGCGGTTTCAGGCCCAGCTTTTCGGCCTTTTCCATGGTGGTCACGATGCAGGCCGCCGCCGCATCGTTCTGACCCGAGGCGTTGCCCGCCGTCACCGTCGCCTCAGGGTCGCCCTTGCCCATGATCGGGCGCAACGACCCCAGCGATTCAACCGTCGCATCGGCGCGGATATGTTCATCGGTCTCAAACAAAACCGTGCCCTTGCGCGATTTCAGTTCAACCGGAACCAGTTCGTCCTTGAACTTGCCATCGCGCGTTGCTGCCGCCGCCTTTTGGTGCGACCAAACGGCGAAGGCATCCTGTTCGTCACGGGTGATCCCGAAATCGCGGCGCAGGTTTTCAGCGGTTTCCAGCATCCCGCCCGGCACCGGATAATTCTTGCCGCCCGAGGTCACACGACCACGACCGATCCGGCAGTGGAATTCTTCCGGGCGGCCCTTCAGACCCCACCGGGCCCCATTCACATAATATTCGGCCTGGCTCA
>JALQUQ010000038.1 GCA_023263735.1 Paracoccaceae bacterium
CACCGCTGCTCTCGCTGAGTGGCGCCAGCTGCTTGCTGGCTAGGCGGCGGATTTAGGCCATTCCTGAGATTTGTTCTCATTGTTCTGACACCACCGATTGTTCTGACACCACCAATTGTCCTTCCACGTTTATAAATAAAAACAATGGTGTGAAGGGCGATTCTCGGCCGATTTTGCCTGTTTGACGAAACGTACATTTTTTGGGGTCGGGTCCAGAGTAGTGGGGTTCTGGATGTGTTGCGACATGCCAGCGCGCAGTTTTGGATGTGTAGGTATTTTAAATATAAAAGATTTAGACTTGAAATAAAAATTATCGCGGATACGCTTTATGTGTGGTGTTGCTGGAGGGAGCGGTATGAAAATTGCTTGTCTTGGAGGCGGTCCGGCAGGGCTTTACTTTGCGATCTCGATGAAGCTGCGCCAGCCTGCGGCACAGATCACCGTTTTCGAGCGAAATCGCCCTAATGACACGTTTGGTTGGGGGGTGGTGCTTTCCGACGATGCGCTTCAGAACCTGGAGGTGAACGATCCGGTCAGTGCTGCCACGATCCGCAGGAATTTCGCCTATTGGGATGATATCGCCGTGGTGTGTGACGGGCATCGCACCGTGTCGGGCGGTCATGGCTTTGCCGGGATCGGGCGGATGAAGCTGCTGACCATTCTGCAGGAGCGCGCGGCAGAGTTGGGTGTCGATATGCAGTTCGAAACCGAGGTTGGGCCGGTCGAGGACTATGCAAGCAAATACGACCTGGTCGTGGCGGCGGATGGTTTGAACTCGCGCGTGCGCAGCCAATGGGCGGAGCATTTCAAGCCTGATGTGGACACGCGCCTGTGCAAGTTCATCTGGCTGGGCACACATCAAAAATTCGACGACGCGTTCACCTTTATATTTGAAAAGACAGCGCATGGCTGGGTCTGGGCACATGCCTATCAGTTCGACAATAACACGGCGACTTTCATCGTCGAATGCACGCAGGCCACCTGGGATGCCTGGGGCTTTGCCGAGATGACCAAGGAAGAAACGGTCGAAACATGCCGCAAGATATTCGAGGGGCATCTGGGCGGGCATGACCTGATGTCGAATGCCAATCACCTCCGGGGATCAGCAGTCTGGATTAACTTCCCGCGCGTGAATTGCGAGCACTGGTATCATCAGAACGTGGTGCTAATGGGAGATGCTGCGGCGACGGCGCATTTCTCGATCGGGTCGGGGTCGCGGCTTGCCTTGGACAGTGCGATCGCTCTGGCGGCTTATCTGGATAACGAGCCCGCGCTGGAACAGGCTTTCATCAAATATCAGGAAGAGCGGCGGCTGGATGTGCTGCGGCTGCAATCGGCGGCGCGCAATTCGCTGGAGTGGTTCGAGGAGGTGGAACGCTACCTCGATCTTGACCCGGTGCAGTTCAACTATTCACTTCTGACGCGCAGTCAGCGGATTTCCCATGAAAACCTTCGGCTGCGTGATCCAGAATGGCTGGCCTCGGCGGAGCGGTGGTTCCAGACACAGGCGGGCGCGCCCGCAGATGCGCCGCTACGCGCGCCGATGTTCGCGCCGTTCCGGTTGCGCGACATGTACTTGGTCAACCGGATCGTTGTGTCGCCCATGGCGCAATACAAGGCGGTTGATGGCTGCCCCTCTGATTGGCATTTCGTGCATTATGCCGAACGGGCAAAGGGGGGTGCGGGGCTGGTCTATACGGAAATGACCTGCGTGTCGCCCGAGGGGCGGATCACGCCAGGCTGTCCGGGTCTTTATGCAACCGACCATGAGGCAGCGTGGCGGCGGCTGGTGGATTTCACCCATGCCGAGACGCAAGCGAAAATCTGCTGTCAGATCGGCCATGCGGGGCGCAAGGGATCAACGCAGCTTGGCTGGGAAAAGATGGATGCGCCGCTGGCGACAGGCAATTGGGATCTGATCTCGGCCTCGGCCATTCCATGGAGCAAGGACAACGCCGTGCCGCGTGAGATGACCCGCGCTGACATGGACCGGGTGACTTCGGAATTCGTGGCGGCTGCGCAGATGGCGGATCGCGCCGGGTTCGACATGATCGAATTGCACGCGGCGCATGGGTACCTTGCGTCATCCTTCATCTCGCCCTTGTCCAACCGTCGGACGGATGAATACGGCGGGAGCCTAGAAAACCGGATGCGCTGGCCCTTGGAGGTGTTTGGCGCGATGCGGGCGGCCTGGTCGGCGGGCAAGCCGATGTCGGTCCGGATTTCCGCCAATGACTGGGCGGGCGAAGATGGCGTGACCCCGGCCGAGGCGGTCGAGATCGCGCGCATTTTCCATGCGGCGGGGGCCGACATCATCGACGTGTCTGCGGGCCAGACATCCACGCAGGCGCGGCCGGTCTACGGGCGCATGTTCCAGACCCCATTCAGCGACCGCATCCGCAACGAGGCGGGTCTGGCGACCATGGCTGTGGGCAATATCTACGAGCCGGATCACGTCAATTCGATTCTGATGGCAGGACGGGCCGACCTGGTGTGCCTTGCACGGCCGCATCTAGCCGATCCCTACTGGACGCTGCATGCCTGTGTGGCTCTGGGCGACACGCAGGCGCATTGGCCATTGCCCTACCTGGCCGGGCGGGATCAGGCGATGCGGCTGGCCGAGCGTGGCGTCGAACAGGTGGGCAAGGTATGACGCGCCGCGTTCTGGTCACCGGTGGCGGGTCAGGTATCGGGCGCGCCGTGGCGCGGGCATTTGCGGCGGCGGGTGATCGGGTGACCATCACTGGGCGGCGTCTGGCTGCGCTTGAAGAGACGGCGCAGGGTTTCGACATGACCTGTCGCACCGCCGATGTGACCGATGAGGCGCAGGTGCAGGCGCTGTTCAATGCCCCATATGACGTAGTGATCGCCAATGCGGGCGGCGCGGTGGCGGGCAAGCTGCGCGGTGTTAGCCTGACCGATTGGAACGCCACGCTTGCGGTGAACTTGACGGGCACGTTCCTGCTGTTCCGCGAGGCGTTGCGCGGCATGGGTGCGGGCGGGCGGCTGATTGCCATGGCCTCGACCGCCAGCCTCAAGGGCGGTGCGACGGTTCCGGCCTATGCGGCGGCCAAGCATGGCGTGCTGGGGCTGGTGCGCTCCGTCGCCCTGGATGTGGCGGGCAAGGCGATCACCTGCAACGCGGTCTGCCCCGGTTTCGTGGATACAGACCTGGCCGAGGCGGCCATCAGCGCGGTGCAGAATCGGTTCGACCTGACCCGCGCGGCGGCTCTGGCCGAGGTGGTCAGCGACAATCCGATGGGGCGGCTGATCACCCCTGACGAGGTGGTGGCGGCGGTGATGTTCCTGGCGTCGCCCGGCGCATCCATGGTGAACGGTCATGCACTGAGCGTGTCGGGGGGCGAGATATGAACAGCACACCACAGATCAGGCTGGCCGAGCAGGGATCCAAACAGCGCCTGCGCCTGTGGCTGCGGCTGCTGGCCGTCACCCGCAAGATCGACGCGGAGCTGCGCGAACGCATGCGCACGGAATTCGACAGCACCTTGCCGCGCTTCGACGTGATGGCGGCGCTGAGCCGGCATGATCAGGGCCTGCGGATGAGCGCGCTGTCCGGGGTTCTGCGGGTGTCGAACGGCAATGTCACGGGCATCGTAGACCGGCTGGCCGAGGACGGGCTGGTCATGCGCGTGCCGGTGGCGGGCGACCGGCGCGCCACGCTGGTGCGGCTGACCGCCAAGGGCGCCGAGGTCTTTGCCCGCCAGGCCACCGAGCACGAAGCCTGGATCGACGCGATGCTGGCCGAACTCAGCCCCGAAGAGGCGCGCAGCTATGCCGCGCGGCTCAGGACGCTAGCGCAGAAACTTGACGACAAGGGAGCAACCGAATGACGATGCGGTCCGATGTGCAACATTTCCTGTGCCGGATAGAAGGCGGCATCGCCACCATCGCGCTGGACCGGCCAGAGCGGAAGAACCCACTTACCTTTGACAGCTATGCCGAATTGCGCGACTGGTTCCGCGACCTTGTCTATGCCGATGACGTCAAGGCGGTGGTCTTTGCCTCGAACGGTGGCAATTTCAGTTCGGGCGGGGATGTGCATGACATCATCGGCCCGCTGACCCGGATGAGCATGAAGGAACTGCTGGCCTTCACGCGGATGACAGGCGATCTGGTCAAGGCGATCGTGAACTGCGGCAAGCCGGTGATCGCGGCGGTGGATGGCATCTGCGTGGGCGCGGGGGCGATCATCGCCATGGCCTCGGACCTGCGGATCGGCACGCCGGAGGCCAAGACTGCGTTTCTGTTCACCCGCGTCGGCCTTGCGGGCTGCGACATGGGCGCCTGTGCGATCCTGCCGCGCATCATCGGGCAGGGGCGCGCGGCGGAACTGCTTTATACCGGGCGCGTCATGACGGCCGAGGAGGCCGAGAGATGGGGCTTCTTCAACCGGCTGGTGCCGGGGAACGGGCTGGCGGAGGCCGCGCAGGAGATGGCCACGCGCATCGCGGCGGGGCCGAACTTCGGGCATATGATGACCAAGACCATGCTGGCGCAGGAATGGTCGATGTCGATCGACCAGGCCATCGAGGCCGAGGCGCAGGCGCAGGCGATCTGCATGCAGACGCAGGATTTCACAAGGGCCTACGAGGCCTTCGTTGCCAAGGAAAAGCCCGTCTTTGCGGGGATTTAGCGATGGATTCGGATATTTTTGGCAAGAAGAAACAGGGGACGGTGCGTCATGGCTGATCGGTCTTTTCTGGACTGGCCGTTCTTCGAGGATCGGCACCGGGCTCTGGCTTTGGCGCTGGACCGCTGGGGCGCGGCGAATCTGGGCGACGTGGATCATGCCGATACGGACGCGGCCTGCCGGTCGCTGGTGGCGATGCTGGGGCAGGGCGGGTGGCTGATGCATTCCGGCGCCATGGAGGGCGCACTTGATGTGCGTACGCTTTGCCTGATCCGCGAAACGCTGGCGCGCCATGACGGTCTGGCGGATTTCGCCTTTGCCATGCAGGGTCTGGGCACCGGGGCGCTGTCGCTGTTCGGCACCGATCACCAGAAAGCCGAGTGGCTTGCGCGGACGCGCGAAGGCCGCGCGATTTCCGCCTTTGCGCTGACTGAGCCGCAATCGGGATCGGATGTGGCCAGTTCGACCATGATGGCCGAAGCAGATGGGGACGGGTTTGTCCTGAGCGGCGAGAAGACGTGGATTTCCAACGGCGGGATTGCTGATGTCTATACCGTCTTTGCCCGCACCGGCGAGGCGCCGGGCGCACGCGGGCTGTCGGCATTCGTGGTGCCTGCAGGCCTGCCGGGGTTCGAGGTGGTCGAGCGGTTGGAGACCATCGCGCCGCATCCGCTGGCAAGGCTGCGCTTTGACCGGGTTCGGGTGCCGGATTCTGCGCTGATCGGGCAACGGGGGCAGGGGTTCCGCATCGCTATGTCGGTGCTGGATGTGTTCCGGTCCACCGTCGCCGCGGCGGCGCTGGGCTTTGCGCGGCGCGCATTGGACGAGGCCCTGGTCCGCGCACAGGTGCGGCAGGTTCAGGGCGCGCCGCTGTTCGATCTGCAGATGGTTCAGGGGCATCTCGCGGATATGGCGCTGCGCGTCGATGCGGCGGCGCTGCTGGTTTACCGGGCGGCATGGGCCAAGGATGCGGGTGCTGCACGCGTGACGCGCGAGGCGGCCATGGCCAAGCTTTATGCCACGGACGAGGCGCAGAAAGTGATCGACATGGCGGTGCAGTTGCACGGCGGCGACGGGGTGCGATCGGGTGCCGTGGTCGAACGGCTTTATCGCGAGATCCGCGCGCTAAGGATCTATGAGGGCGCGTCCGATGTGCAACGCGTCGTCATCGCGCGGCAGGCCATGGGAGCTTTTCAGGGGGAGTGATGCAGATGCTGGGACCAAGCGCGCATGTGGATACCTTCACGCGGGACAACCTGCCGCCCCGCGCGCAATGGCCCAATCTGTTGCTGGAGGGGTTCGATTATCCCGAACGGCTGAACGCCGCGGTGGAACTGACCGATGCCATGGTGGCGCGCGGTTTCGGCGACCGCACGGCCCTAATCGGCAACGGGCGCAGGCGGACCTACAAGGAACTGGCGGACTGGACCAACCGACTGGCGCATGCGCTGGTCGATGATCTGGGGGTGAAGCCCGGCAACCGGGTACTGATCCGGTCTGCCAACAATCCCGCGATGGTGGCCTGCTGGCTGGCCGCGACCAAGGCGGGGGCGGTGGTGGTGAACACCATGCCGATGCTGCGGGCGGGCGAGTTGACCAAGATCGTGGACAAGGCCGAGATCAGCCACGCGCTGTGCGACACGAGGCTGATGGAGGAGATGGAGACCTGTGCGGCGGTGTCGCGCTTTCTGAACCGGGTGGTCGGGTTTGACGGTACGTCGAACCATGATGCCGAACTTGACCGGCTGGCGCTGGAAAAGCCCGTGCAATTTGAGGCCGTGCCGACGGGGCGCGATGACGTGGCACTTCTGGGCTTTACCAGCGGGACCACGGGTGCGCCCAAGGCGACGATGCATTTTCACCGGGACCTGCTGATCATCGCGGATGGCTATGCGCGCGAAATTCTGGGCGTGACGCCCGAGGATGTTTTCGTGGGCTCGCCGCCTCTTGCATTCACCTTCGGGCTGGGCGGGCTTGCGGTGTTTCCCTTGCGTTTTGGCGCGGCGGCGACCCTGCTCGAAAACGCCTCTCCCCCGAACATGATCGAGATCATCCAAAAATACCGCGCGACCGTGTGCTTCACGGCGCCAACCGCCTATCGCGCGATGCTGGCGGCGATGGAGCAAGGTGCGGATCTGTCATCCTTGCGCGCGGCCGTGTCGGCGGGCGAAACATTGCCCGCGCCGGTCTACCGTGAATGGATGGCCAAGACAGGCAAACCCATGCTGGACGGCATCGGGGCGACGGAACTGCTGCATATCTTCATCACCAACCGCTTTGACGATCATCGCCCGGCCTGCACTGGCAAGCCGGTGCGGGGATACGAGGCAAAGGTGATCGGCGAGGACGGGGCCGAGGTGGCGCGCGGCACGGTCGGCCGGTTGGCGGTGCGCGGGCCCACGGGGTGCCGCTACCTGGCCGATGACCGCCAGGCGGCCTATGTGCAGGATGGCTGGAACGTGACGGGCGACGCCTTTGTCATGGACGAGGACGGATACCTGCATTTCGCCGCGCGCAACGACGACATGATCATCTCGTCGGGCTACAACATCGCCGGGCCGGAGGTGGAGGCCGCGCTGCTGGCCCATCCACATGTGGCCGAATGCGCGGTGATCGGCGTGCCGGATGCCGAACGCGGTGCAATCGTGCAGGCCCATGTGGTTCTGCGTGCGGGGATAGAGGCATCCGAGGCCATGACAAAGGCGTTGCAGCATCACGTCAAGGCGCAGATTGCGCCCTATAAATACCCGCGCCGCATCGTTTTTTGCGATGGTTTGCCCAAGACCGAAAGCGGCAAGATCCAGCGCTTTCGCCTGCGGGAGGTGCGGCCGTGACACGTGACTTCGTCCAGATGCGCTGCAAGCCCAGCACGACCTACCGCGTCCCGGAACAGATCGTCCTGCGCGAGATTCATTCCGAGCTGTACTCGACATCCGGCGCGTTTGATCTTCTGAAGAAGCTGTTTTTTCCTGTAGTGACTGATGTGGGCAATTATAGCAACGATCACCTGCTGGACATACCCGGCATCGAACGCACCCTGACCACGCAGACATTCAAGGTGTTTTGAACGACCAAAAGCAAAAGCCCGAAGGGGCCAACACGGAGGAGACACAATATGAAACTGACGAAACTGGCGATGCTTGCCACGACGGCGATGCTAGCGGCCGGCGCCGCAATGGCGGATGGCAAGGTGAAGGTGGGCATCATCACCACGCTGTCGGGCGGCGGTGCCGGCCTTGGCATAGATGCGCGCGACGGCTTCATGCTGGCGCTGAAACTGTCCGGCAGCGATGCTGTCGAGGTGGTGATCGAGGATGACCAGCAAAAGCCCGAGATTGCCGTCCAGCTGGCCGACAAGATGATCCAGGCCGAGAATGTCGATGTGCTGACCGGCATCATCTGGTCGAACCTGGCCATGGCCGTCGTGCCGTCCGCCGTTGCTCAGGACAAGATCTACCTTTCGGTGAACGCAGGCCCTTCGGCACTGGCGGGCAAGGGCTGCCATCCGAACTATTTCAACGTCGCGTGGCAGAACGACAACCTGCACGAGGCGGCGGGTGCCCATGCGACCAAGGCGGGCTATGCCAAGACCTTCATCCTGGCGCCCAACTATCCGGCGGGTACCGATGCGCTGACGGGGTTCAAGCGCTTCTACAAGGGTGAACTTGCTGGCGAGATCTATACCAAGCTGGGTCAGACCGACTATGCTGCCGAGATCGCGCAGATCCGCGCATCGGGGGCGGATTCGGTGTTCTTCTTCCTGCCGGGCGGCATGGGGATTTCCTTCATGAAGCAATATGCCGACAGCGGTGTGGGTTTGCCTGTGGTGGGGCCTGCCTTCAGCTTTGACCAGGGCATTCTTCAGGCGGTGGGCGCTGCGGCGCTGGGCGTGGTTAACACTTCGCAGTGGGGCAAGGATCTGGACAACGCGGCCAACCAAACTTTCGTGGCGGCCTTCCAGCAGGAATACGGGCGTCTGCCGTCGCTTTACGCAAGCCAGGGCTATGATACGGCGAACTTGCTGCTTTCAGCCATCGGCAAGGCCGATATCGCGGACAAGGATGCGTTCCGCGCCGCGTTGAAAGAGGCCGATTTCGCCAGCACACGGGGTGATTTCAAGTTCGGCACCAACAACCATCCCGTTCAGGACATCTATGTCCGCGAAGTGATCCAGGAAGGTGACATCTTCACCAACAAGATCATCGGCGTGGCGCTGCAAGATCACGTCGACGCCTATGCGGCTGAGTGCAAGATGTAAGCACTGATCAGGTCCCGGCGCGGATGCGCCGGGACTCATCTGCACGGACGATGGCCGCGCCGGTTGCGCGCGGGCCGGATGATCTTACCACAAGCGGACGGAAAACATGACCTTTCTGCTTTTTGCCGAACAGATGCTGAACGGGCTGCAATTCGGGATCATGCTGTTCCTGATGGCAGCCGGATTGACGCTGGTGTTCGGCGTAATGGGCCTGATCAACCTGGCGCATGGATCGCTCTACATGATCGGGGCCTTTGCCGCGGCGGCGGTGGCGGGCGCGACCGGTTCGTTCGTGCTGGCGCTGATCGCCAGTCTTGCGGCGGCAGCGGCGGCGGGTGCGCTGATTGAACTGACGGTGATCCGACGGCTCTATAAGCGCGATCATCTTGACCAGGTGCTGGCGACCTTCGCGCTGATCCTGATCCTGTCGGAAGGCACGCGCTGGGTTTTCGGATCGTTTCCGCTATATCTTGACGTTCCAGGCTATCTGTCGGGGCCGGTCACGCTGCCGGGGGGGATCCAGTATCCGCTTTACCGCTTGGCGATCATCGTTGCAGGGCTGGTGGTGGCGGTGGGGCTGTTCGCGCTGATCGCGCGCACCCGCATCGGCATCCAGATCCGCGCAGGCGAGGCCGACCGCGAGATGATCGCAGCGCTTGGGATCGACATATCAAGGCTTTATACGCTGATCTTTGCCCTTGGTGCCGCATTGGCGGGGCTTGCCGGTGCGCTGGTGGGCGCGATCCAGTCGGTGCAGGTCGGCATGGGCGAGTCGGTGCTGATCCTGGCCTTCGTCGTGATCGTCATCGGCGGGATCGGGTCGATCAAGGGCGCGCTGGTGGGTGCGCTGCTAGTGGGCATGACCGATACGATGGGTGGCGTCTTGCTGCCACGTTTCTTCGCGCTTTTTCTTGATCCAACGGCGGCCACGGCGGTGGGCGCTTCGCTTGGGTCGATGCTGATCTACATCATGATGGCGGTCGTGCTGATCATGCGCCCCTCGGGCCTTTACGGGAGCGCCTGAGATGACGCGCGAAAGCTATATCAATGCGGGCCTGACCTTTCTGCTGGTGCTGGCGCCATTCTGGGCCTGGTCCATGGGGCAGGCCTATATCCTGACGCTTTGTACCAAGGTCGCGATCCTGGCGCTGGCCGGTGTGGGGCTGAATATCGCGCTGGGGCTGGGCGGGCTGGTCAGTTTCGGTCATGCGGCGTTCTTCGGCATCGGCGGCTATGCCATGGGCATTCTTGCCAGCCATGCGCAGACTTTCGATCCGATCATGGACTGGCCGATCCTGATCGAGGGCACGAAATCAATGCCGATGATCTGGCTTGTGGCGATGATCACTTCGGCTTTGGCGGCGCTGCTGATCGGGGCGCTCAGCCTCAGGACGTCGGGTGTCTATTTCATCATGATCACGCTCGCCTTTGGGCAGATGCTTTACTATTTCACCATCGGCTGGCCCGCCTATGGCGGCGAGGATGGCCTGTCGATCTATGTGCGCAACATCTTTCCGGGGCTGAACACGCTGGTGCCGGTGCAGTTCCTGATCCTGTCCTACGTGATCCTCGGATTTGCGCTGCTGTTTTCCGCGCGGCTGTCGCGGGCGCCTTTCGGGCTGGCTCTGACGGCGGCGCGGCAGAACGCGGACCGGGTCGAAACCGTCGGCATCGCGCCCTTTCGACTGCGGCTAGTGGCCTTCGTGATCTCTGGCGCGATCACGGGCCTGGCGGGGGCGCTGTTTGCCGATCTCAATCGTTTCATCAGCCCCACCATGTTCAGCTGGCACACCAGCGGCGAGATCATGATCTTCGTGATCCTGGGCGGGGTGGGGAGGCTTTACGGACCGGTGGCGGGGGCTGCTCTGTTTATCCTGCTCGAGCATCTTCTGGGTGGGGTCAGCGACTACTGGAAGATCTTCCTGGGTGTCTTGTTGCTGGCCGTAGTTCTGTTTGCGCGCGGTGGGCTGATTGGGACCCTTGCGGGGCGGGAGGTGGGCCATGGCTGAGCCATTGTTGCAAACGTGCGGCATCACTAAGTCATTCGGGGCGCTGAAAGCCTCTGACGCGATCAGCCTTGATCTGCGTCCGGGCGAGATCCATGCCTTGATCGGCCCGAATGGTGCGGGAAAATCCACGCTGATCAAGCAGATCGCGGGCAATATGCAGCCTGACAGCGGCACGGTGCATTTCCTAGGGCAGGATGTGACCGTCCTGGATACCGTGGCGCGTGCGCGACTTGGGCTGGGACGCACGTTCCAGATTTCGGCCCTGGCGATGGACTTTACCGTGTTGCAGAACGCGGTGCTGGGGGCGCTTGGCGCGCGTGGTGACGTGATGCGATTCTTCCGGCCCGTGATGAAGGACCGCACGCTGGTGGCGCGCGCAAATGAGGCGCTGGAGCGGGTGGGTCTGCAGGATCATGCGGCCATGCGCACCGCAGAGCTGTCGCATGGGCAGCGCCGCCAGCTGGAGGTGGCGGTGGCGCTGACCCTCAAACCCAAGGCTTTTCTGATGGACGAGCCGATGGCGGGCCTGGGGGGGGGCGGATCGAAACGCCTGACCGGCCTTCTGGACGGGCTGCGGGCCGAGGCGCCGATCCTGCTGGTGGAACATGACATGGATGCGGTCTTTGCCCTGGCGGACCGTATTTCCGTGCTGGTCTATGGGCAGGTCATCGCCACGGGCACCGCCGCCGAGATCCGCGCCAACCCGGAGGTGCGCCGCGCCTACCTAGGTGAGGAGGATGCGGCATGACCCTGTTATCGGTGAATGATCTGGCCGTGCAATATGGCTCTTCGCAGGCCTTGTTCGGGGTATCATTCGATGTGGTGCAAGGTGAGGTCGTGGCCCTGATGGGGCGCAACGGCATGGGCAAGACGACGACGATCCAATCCATCTGCCGGATGGTGCCGGCCATGTCCGGTGCGATCACCTTTGGAGGGCATGACCTTTTGCGGCTGCCATCCTTTCGCGCGGCGCGGCTGGGTCTGGGGCTGGTGCCGGAAGGGCGGCGTTGCTTTGCGCCCCTGACGGTCGAGGAAAACCTGATCGCCAGCGCGCGCCCCGGCCATTGGGATCTGGCCCGCATCGCGCAACTCTTCCCGCGTCTTGAAGAACGGCGCGACCAGAAGGCCGCATCGCTCTCGGGTGGCGAGCAACAAATGTTGGCGATTGCCCGAGCGCTGATGACGAACCCGCGCCTTCTGCTGCTCGACGAGGCGACAGAAGGCCTGGCGCCGGTGGTGCGGCAGGAAATCTGGGCCGCCATCGCGACGCTGAAACGCGACAGCGGACTCGCAATAATTGTGGTAGACAAGGTCTTGAAAGAGCTGAATAAGATTGCCGATCGCGCGGTAGTCATCGAGCGGGGGAAATCGGTCTGGGCGGGAAGACCTGATGCACTGACGCCCGATCTTGCTGATCGCTACCTTGGGGTTTGACGGATGCCCTATATTCATCGCCGCAAGGTCATGTTCAAGGATTGTGACCCCGCGCGTATCGTCTTTTACCCGCGCTATTTCGAGATGCTGAATGACACGGTCGAATGCTTCTTCGACGAGGTGCTGGACTGCCCCTTTGAGAAGCTCCACCAAGGCCTTGCGGTGCCGACCATGCGGATCGAGACGGTTTTCAGCGCGCCCAGCCGTCTGGGCGACTGGCTGGACATCACCTTGCGTTGCGTCCGGCTGGGGCGCAGCAGTCTGGATCTGGGATTTGCGGTGCATTGCGAGGCAGAACAGCGGCTGACCGCCACTTCGACGCTGGTGCATGTGGGGGCGGATGGCCGCCCGGTGTCATGGGCGGGTGATTTGCGCAAGGCACTGGAATTACAGACAAAAGGAATGGAATAATGGCGCATCTGATCATTCAGCCCAATGGTTGGGCCGCGGCGAAAGGCTATGCCAACGGGGTGCTGAGCGAGAATGGCACACTTTACGTGGGCGGGCAGATCGGTTGGGATGCCGATCAGGTGTTCCGCAGCCATGATTTCATCAACCAGATGGAGCAGGCCCTTCGCAATATCATGGCCGTGGTCGAGGCTGCTGGCGGCAAGGCCGAGCATCTGGTGCGCCTGACGTGGTATGTGACCGACAAGCGGGAATACATGGCCCGTCAGGCTGAAGTAGGTCAGGCCTATCGCAGGGTGCTTGGGCGCCATTTTCCGGCCATGACAATGGTCGTAGTGGCTGGCCTTGTCGAGGATGAGGCGCTTGTCGAGATCGAGGCAACTGCCGAGATCCCGCATGCCTGTGCTGTTGGGCCCTAATACTGGCTTTGTCAGAGGAACTTGGCTTGAGACAGGGCAGGGGGCAGACTAGCGTCTCGTTATGACCAAACGCTCTCCCTTCAAGTATTTCAAAACCAGCCCCGAGATCATC
>JALQUQ010000390.1 GCA_023263735.1 Paracoccaceae bacterium
GGCCATCTCTTCAACCTTACGCGGGTCGCGGCGCAGCACCGTGACCGGCGCCTCCATCACGTTTTGCAAGATGGTCATATGGGCCCACAGATTGAACTGCTGAAACACCATCGACAAGTTGGTTCGAATGCGGGTGACCTGAGCACGATCCTGCGGATGACGGCCAAGCCCCTGACCCTTCCACCGAACGGCCTCGCCTTCGAAAAGGATTTCGCCCTGCTGGCTGTCTTCCAACAGATTACAGCACCGCAACAGCGTGGATTTGCCAGACCCAGAGGAACCAATCAGGCTGACGACATGGCCGCGCGGGGCCACCAGATCGACCCCCTTAAGAACCTCAAGGCTCCCGTAACTTTTGTGCAAGTCCCGGATTTGGATAACGGGCTGGGGATCTGTCATCGGGAGCAGCGGTCCTTTTTCGACTCTTTGGTCAAATAGGAAGCAAATGGCCCCGCTTTGCAATCCGGTTTTAAGTTTACGTAGCGAAACTCTGGGCCGATTTGGCGAAAATCTGGTCAAGGGTCGGCGGAATGGGCTGATCCAGATAAGAATTCAACGGAACCTGAACGAGCGACCGAAGGCCCAAAATTTGGGCATCCGCTTCGGATAGTTCGCGGATCGCGGCCTGCATGGCCGAAAAGATCGGGGCGGGGTCGCGCGACAGGGCCGTGATCAGCGGCAAACCGGGGGTTGGGTCGGTTTCGGCCACGACCCGCAGATCGGCGGCATAATCGTCCCACCGTGTCATCGCGCGCCACGTGACGGCATCCACGGCGCACAGATCCGCCGCGCCTTGGGCCACCAGCAGCGCGGATTTGCGATGCGCCCCAGACATCACGCAAGAGCCCGGCCAAATATCGGCCGCGTCAAACGTCTGACAGGCGGCCGCCCAACCCGATTGCGAATGTCCATCGTTGACGGCAAAGCGCGCGCCCGAAAACTCCCGAAGCCCGGACCGAGGATCAGCGCGCCGCACCAAAAGAACCGATCGGTAATACCCGGCTTCGCACCCCGGCAGGCCGTAATCCGGCGTTCCGACCAAGGTGACCTGACCGCGCAAATAGCTGCGCAGTGGCAGCCCGCAGGTTTGCGACACCAAAAGATCGGGCGACACCCAGCCCGCCCGATAGGCCAGATCCCCGCGCGTCAAATCCTTGGGCGCATCGATCCCCAAGGTCTGGAACTGCGCATGGGCCAAGGTCCACAGCCGGTCATGGGCTGCGGCGGTTTCGGCGCGGTCATACATGCCAAATGCAGCGATCATTCCTTGGCCGCCTTTTGCCGGGCATGGGCCGACTCCACATCGTTCAGCCCCAGCAGGTTTGCGACCATGCGCAAAAAGCTGTCCTCTTGCGCGTCGCGTCCCCCATCGGCCAGTGCGACCGACCATAGCGCCTGCATCAATCCCGCGCGATCCTCGTGCGCGGTGGCCGATTTCAGGGCGCGGGTGAACCGCACCGTATCGGGGGCGGCGGCCTCGATCTCTTCGGCCTCGCCCCGCAGTTTGACAGCCTCAAACGGTGAGAGGTGATGATAGGCCGCCAGAACCCGGTCGATCCGATCCATCTCTGATTGCGCGTAATCGCCATCCGACCGCGCCAGCCGCACCAGCAATGCGGCAAGGGCCAGACGCGCATCCGGCTCGGGAAGCCTTGGGGGGTGCGGATCAAACAGGCTGGAGAGCAGAGATTTTATCATGAACGTCAGATAACCCCCCGCAGATGCCTCGGCAAGGGGCAGGGCGCCCAAGGGGGCTCCCCTGCGCCGCTCGCCAGATCAGGCTTTGCAATAGCTTTGGCTGCGGGTCCATGCGGCCATGTCGGCCCGCTTTTTCGCGCTGCGGAACGGGGCCCAGTCGCGGCCGATGCCCTTGTCGCCGCCGCCGGCGACCACGTTGTCGCGGTCAACCTGTTTCGACATGATGCGGATCGCGCAAGACAGGTTCGCCGCCCCGTCCTTCAATGCCGCCGACGTCGTGGCCGAGCAATCATAAGCCTTGGCCGTGCGCGGGTCGATCTGCATCAGGCCAATCCATTTGCCACCACCGCCCGAGGCGGCGGGGTTCCATGTGCTTTCATGCTTGGCCGTTGCCGACAGCAAACCCACCCAAAAGGCGCGGCGTTCTTCGACCGTTGCGGTTTCGTATCCGGGGCACCATTCGTCGATGTCGGCCGGAACCTGATCTGCCAAAGTCTCGTCGTTCAATGCCACCATTTGCATCGAAGATACGGTCCAATGCACGGCCTCCGGACGGTGATCCCAACGCATGACGGGCAGGTCATCCACGGTTTTCGAGTCAGAGACACAGGCGCTCAACGTCAGGGCAGAGATCAGGGAAAGGGCAAGTATGGGTCGCATTGGTCCGTTGGTGGTAGCATCACGCCCGTTGCGTGACGCCCTTTCGATGCAATGGTTCGACCGATTCTCGCAACCAGCCTGCATTCGGCTCGGCATCATTCCGCCGTAGCGCCCCTTGCCCCCCGGCGTCTTGCCGCCTAAAGACAACATCAGCAAAGCAAGGAGCCTGCCATGCTGGACCTGACCTACGAAGCGCCCAAGCCCAAAGTGATTGCGGGTGCCAAATACGATTGGGAACTTGTGATCGGGATGGAAATCCACGCACAGGTTTCGTCGAATTCGAAACTGTTCTCGGGGGCCTCGACCACCTTTGGGGCCGAGCCGAATTCGAACGTGTCTTTCGTTGACGCCGCCATGCCCGGCATGTTGCCCGTGATCAACGAATTCTGTGTTGAACAGGCGGTTCGTTCGGGTCTGGGCCTGAAGGCCAAGATCAACCTGTTCTCGGCCTTTGACC
>JALQUQ010000391.1 GCA_023263735.1 Paracoccaceae bacterium
GATCGTGCAAACCATTCCCGACCCAGATGCGGTTCAGCGCCTGATCGCGGCGCTGGATCTGAACTCGGCCGTTCCGATGGATTGCCTTGCCTATAAGTTCGACATCGTGCTGCGCGGTCGGCGGTCAACCTTGTTCGAAAACCGTCTGGAGGGGAACTGAGCCATGGTTCAAAAGCTGGATTATCTGAAAGAAACCCCTTCGCAGACGGCTGGCCCCTATGTGCATATCGGTCTGGCCCCCGGTGCGGCGGGGTTCAAGACCTTTGAGCGCGAATTGGGTTGGGTCATTGCCGAAGAGGGCGTCCCGGGTGAGCGGATCACGGTAGAAGGCGTGGTCTATGACGGCGTCGGCAATGCGGTGAAAGATGTGTTGCTGGAGGTGTGGCAGGCCGATGCGAACGGCGCCTATCCCCATGCCGAATGCCCGCAGGGCGGCAAATGCGATCCGGGCTTCCGGGGTTGGGGCCGGGTGATCACCGATTTCGACACCGGGGTCTGGTCGTTTGACACCATCAAACCCGGCAAGGTGCCGGGCCGGGCCGGATCGACGCAGGCGCCCCATATCACGCTGTGGCTGGTGTCGCGGGGGATCAACATCGGGCTGCATACCCGGATGTATTTCCCCGAGGACGACGCCGCCCATAAAACCGACCCGGTGCTGAATTCGATCGAACAGCGCATGCGTGTGAAAACCTTGATCGCGACGCAAACCGCGCCGGGGAAATATCGGTTCGACATTCATCTGCAAGGCGCGGATGAAACGGTCTTTATCGATATCTGACGCCAGATTAGGGTTGCTCCCGCGGGGCGTTCGTCGGAAACGGCGGGCGCCCTTTGCCACAGATGGGAATGAACATGCCTGCAAGCCCCGCCGATTCCGCGATCTACCGCGATCTGTTCGCCGATGATGAAACCGCGCGCCTGTTTTCCGACAGCGCCGAAATCCGCGCGATGCTGCTGGTCGAAGGGGCCTTGGCCAAAGTGCAGGGCGAAGCGGGGATGATCCCGCTGGAGGCCGCGCTGTTCATCGAACGATGCGCGCGCGAAGTGTTGATCGACCCGGCCGGTCTGGCCCGCGAAACCGCCCGCAACGGGGTGCCGGTGCCCGCCTTTATCGCCGCCTTTCGCAAAGCGGCCGAAGCGCCCGAGATGATGCAATATGTGCATTGGGGGGCCACCAGTCAGGACATCATGGATACGGCGCAGGCCCTGCGCCTGAAACGCATGCTGGCGCTGTGGTCTGACCGGCTGGACGATCTGTTGACCCATCTGGCAGACTTGGCCAAAGCGCATGCCGATCTGCCGATGACGGGGCGCACCTATGGGCAGGCGGCTACGCCCACGACCTTTGGCGCGCTGGTGGCCAGTTGGGGGCGCGAGGTGCTGGCGTGGCGGTCAAAGCTGGCCGCCGTGCAAGGCGAGGTTGGCAGGGTGTCGCTTTCTGGTGCGGCGGGAACCCTGTCGGCCATGGGCGATCAGGGTGCCGAGATCCGGGCCGGATTGGCCAAGGCCTTGGGTCTGACCGACCCGGGGCACAGTTGGCATGCCGAGCGGTCGGGGGTGATCGGTCTGGCCCAGTGGATGGCTGGATTGACGGCAAGCTTGGGCAAGATGGGGAATGATCTGATCCTGTTGTCCCAAACCGGGATCGCCGAGGTCGCGATTGCGGGCGCCGGGGGGTCTTCGACCATGCCGCAAAAGCAGAACCCCGTCGGGCCTTCGGTTCTGGTGGCGATTGCGCGGCAGGTGGCAGCCTTGGCGCAGGTGATCACCGGGGCGGGCGTGCATTCCTTGCAACGCGATGGCGCGGCATGGTTCACCGAATGGATGAGCCTGCCGCAGATCTGCATCCTGTCGGGCCGCGCCTTGGCCTTGGCGGGCAGTCTGGCGCAACGGCTTACTCCGGATGCCAAGGCGATGCAGGCCGGATTGGACGCCGATGGCGGGTTGATCCAGGCCGAGGCGCTGACCTTTGCACTGGCCCAGATCATGCCCCGCCCCGACGCGGCCGAGGCGGTCAAGGCGCTTTCCGCGCGGGTCCGTTCGGGCGAAGGCGGGCTTTTGGATCTGGCCCGCGTTCTTTGGCCGGGGCTGGATTTGTCAGCCGGGCTGGGTACGGCCCCCGCTGAAGCGCGGGCCTTTGCCGCATCGGTGCGCCGCTAGGTCGCCCAAAGTTTTTGGCAAAGCCGGATCATTTCGGCCCGTTCTTCGGTCGTCAGGCCCGCAAAGACCTTGGCCTCATGGTCATGAACGTCGGCCAAGGCCGCCTGAAACACCGCCGCCCCTTCGGCGGTGCGGTGCAATTCATGCGAACGCCGGTCGGTGAGCGAGGCCGAGCGCGTGATCAACCCACGCCGCCCCAGATCATCCAGAATGGCCACCAGATTGGACCGTTCGATCCCCAAAAGTTCGGCCAGACGGATCGCCGCAATGCCGGGGGCATCGCCGATGGCGGCCAAGACGGTAAAGGTCCCCAGCTTCAGGTTATGCCGGGCCAGCACGCGCACCAGATCGGCCTGAACCACGGCCATCGCGCGTTTCAGGTTGTAGCCCACGAAAATTGACAGTGAGTCCATGTTCATGGCCCCGCGTAACAGATTTGGCCGTCACGCGGAACACTTTCCCCAAAGATACCGCCGCCCTTTGGCGCCCCTATTTGGGGGGCAGGCGAACGCCACCGTCCAGCCGGATCACCTCGGCGTTCAGATAGGCGTTGGTCAGGCAGAACAGCACCGCATCGGCAAATTCCTGCGGCTTGCCAAAACGCGATGGAAAGGGGATCGAGGCCCCGATTGCCCTTTGCACCT
>JALQUQ010000392.1 GCA_023263735.1 Paracoccaceae bacterium
GTTCAGGCATTTCAGAAGAGGATGCAAAGAGGTTTTTGAAATCTTTTATTGCATCAAACCTGGATCAAAATCGATAAGTTCAAACCAGCAAGTGGTTCTAAACCCTATATTTGGTTTCCTGTGAGTACAGAGCTGCGCGCGGCCGCGCGCGAGGCACACGCACGTCCGCTACAAGCTTTAATTAGGGGACAAGATGGGGGATAGGCGGAGTAAAAATCTTATAAAAGCCTTATAAATCAATACTTTAAAGGGCTTTAGTGGCGGACAGTGAGGGATTCGAACCCTCGAGACGGTTCCCCGCCTACACACTTTCCAGGCGTGCGCCTTCGACCACTCGGCCAACTGTCCGTGCCGCCTGTTAATCCTGACTTGCGGCAAGATGCAAGAGGGGAATTGATCCGTGCCGGATTTGGGCCGGGCGCGGCGCGTGGGCGGGGCGGCCCTGGCTGGAGACGACCTTCATCGTCGGTCGCGGTGCCTGGGGCAGGGATTGGCGCAGGCGCTGCACCAACTCGGGGGCGACCTGGGATTGGATCAGGTGAATGTCGTCACAGCGGCGGCCCGAATTGGTGATCACCGAGGTGAACCCCACATAATCGCCGATTTCGACCGGCGCATCCCCCTTGCGCCACGCCGAAGCGTCGGTTGCGATGGCCAGATCAGCGGAATCCTCGCACCAGATGACGGCGCGCTGATCCTGTTCAGAATACCAAATGATAACACCGCGCATGGTCACTATCCCCTTATCCCTCGGGCCCGGTGGGCCCATCCCGCATTAAGGTTAAATTTACGAAGCTTGGGGCAAAGGAGATAGACGGTCTTCTGTGTCACGCTGACGCTGAAGAGCATCAAATCGCACCTTTCTTGACGCTGGTTGGCGACAGGTGCTATCGGAAGATACACAATCCAGAAGCGAATGAACGATACGGTTACTCAATGAAAAAAGGAGCGTCACCCAATCCGGCCGAACTGCGCATGATTCTCGCCGAGAATCTGCAACTTTTGACCTCGGAAGTGACCTCGATCAGCGATTTGTGTCGGGAAATCGGGGTGAACCGCACCCAGTTCAATCGGTATCTGGGGGGGGCGGCCTTTCCGCGGCCCGATGTGCTGTTTCGAATCTGCAGCTATTTCGGGGTGGATGCCAATATCCTTTTGCGGCGGATTGACGCCACGGTGGAACCCGCAGCCCAACTGGAATTTCCCCTGCGCGGCCCGCTGCGCCCGTTTGACCATTACATGCTGCCCGACGGGATGTATCGGTACTGGCGCAAATCCTTTCGCCAGCCCGAGCGCGCCTATCTGGGGCTGGCGCAGATCACCACCAAGAACGGGCTCAAGCTTTGGAAGGGCTATGACATCCACGATCAGCCCAACCGGGCGGGCAGTCGGCGTTTTTCGCGCAGCTTGGGCTATACCGGCACGCTGATCCAGCATTTCGACGGCTTTACCCTGATGTCGTCAACGCCCTATAACGATTTGATGAATATCACGTTTTTCGAATATGGGCTGGATTCGCATCCAGATTACTATTCGGGGATTTCCTTTGTCACCCGCCGCCGTCTGGCCGAGGCGAACCGTCTGGTCAGCATCGTGATGCAGCGCCTGCCGAAAGAGCCGCGGCACTGGATCAACTGGGCGCGGGAATGCGGCAGCCATCCGATCACCTCGGTTCCCGCGCATATCCGTGCGGCGCTGCAACGCGTGCCCGATCATATCTGAGGCCACCGCAGGCGGGGGTCACTCCTCCAGCCGGATGACGACGCGGCGGTTCATCTTGCCCTTCTTCTCGACCTTTTCGATCGCCAGACGGCCGATTTCGCCGGTGCGCGCCACATGGGTGCCGCCACAGGGTTGCAAATCGATCTGCCGTTTCTCATCGCCAATGCGGACCAGACGCACCCGGCCCTGACCCATGGGGGGGCGCACCGACATCGTCTTGACCAGCCCCGGATTGGCCAGCAATTCGTCATCGGTGATAAAGCTTTCGGTCACAGGTAGATCGGCATCGACCAGTTTGTTCAGCCGGTCGGTCAAGGCCGCCAGATCCCCCGGCGGATCGGGCATGTCGAAATCAAGCCGACCGCGGTCCGATCCGATCTGGCCCCCCGTGACGGGCAGGGGAATGATGACCGACAAAAGATGCAGGGCGGTGTGCACCCGCATGTGCCGATGGCGCCGCTGCCAGTCCAGCCTTTGGCGGAGTTCCGCCCCGCGGTCGGGCATTTTGATCGGCTCGGCCGGGACCAGTGCGATCAGCCCCTTGTCCACCCGCACCGCCGTTGCGATCTGCATCCGGCCGCCGGTCCATTCGATCACACCGGAATCGCCCGGCTGGCCCCCCCCGGTAGGATAGAACACGGTCCGGTCCACCAGAATGCCCCCTTCGGGCGTGTGGCCGATCACGGTTGACAGGCAGTCCTGAGCGTAGGGTTCCGTGCGATAGAGCGCTTCGGTGGTCATGGCTTATCTCTCATCTTCCGACGAGGGCTGTAGCCCCTCGCCGGGGAATTGGTCGCGGGGCAGGGGGGCGCCCAGCTGGCGCTGCTCGGCCGGGGCAGCGGGCTTTGCTATACCCTGCAACGATTGCAGAATCCGCGCGATTTCGCCCGCATTGCGCAGGGTCACGTCGCGTTGGGCAAAGGGAATTTCGATCCCCTCTTCGGCAAAGCGGCGGCTGATCTCGTGGTTGATCTCGGACCGCGTGGCAAGGCTGAAGTTGACATCGCGCAGGATGATCCGGATTTCGAAATCGATGCTGTCGGCCCCAAATCCCGCCAGAACGACAACGGGAGGCGGGTTCAG
>JALQUQ010000393.1 GCA_023263735.1 Paracoccaceae bacterium
AAGGTCAATTCTTGATCGAACTGGGGATTCAGGCCCGTGCCGAAATCCTTGCGCGGAAATTGACGGGGCCGGGGCTGCAAAATCATCTTTCAGCGCTGCGTCGCCTCACTCATAATGCCGAGATGGGAACGCTGTTCAAAGTTCTGGCCCTGTTTGGGCCAAACGCGCCAGCACCCGCAGGTTTTTCCGTGCAGGACTGAATTCGACCATGACGCTTGAAATCATCAGATCCGACCGTCTTTCCGTGCAGCATGGGTTCTTTACCCGACGGGGTGGGGCATCGTCTGGCATTTTTGCCGGGCTGAATTGCGGCACGGGGTCGACGGATCAGGCGGATATGGTCGCCATCAATCGGGGCCGCGTGGCCGAGGCGATGGGGGTCGAGGGCGAAAACCTGCTGGCTGTCCATCAAATCCATTCGGCCGATGTGATCGAGGTGACGGGCGCGCCGTCGGAAAAGGCGCGGGTCGATGCGATGGTCACGGCGACGCCGGGGTTGGCCCTGTCGATCCTGACCGCCGATTGCCAGCCGGTTCTGTTTGCCGATGAAAAGGCGGGCGTGATCGGGGCGGCCCACGCCGGATGGCGCGGCACCCTCGAGGGGGTTTTGGACAACACTGTTGCCGCGATGGAGCGTTTGGGGGCCTCGCGTGCCAATATCACGGCGGTGATTGGGCCCTGCATCAGCCAGCGCGCCTATGAGGTTGGCCCCGAATTCTTTGAGGCCTTTACCGATGGGGAGCCGGAAAATACCCGCTTTTTCGCCCAAGGGCCGGGCGATCGCATGATGTTTGACCTGCCCGCCTATGGGCTGTTTCGATTGCGAGAGGCGGGCGTTGGGCTGGCCGAGTGGACCCGCCATTGCACCTATCATGATCCGGACCGGTTCTATTCCTATCGGCGGAAAACCCATCAGAACGAGGCGGATTACGGTCGGCTGATCTCGGTCATTCGGCTGTGAGACCGTGCTGCGGCCCTTGAAAACCTTCCTTATTATCAGCGCTTCGCTGCCGCGCATTTGACTTAATTGCCCGACAAAGTCTTGGGATGGGAGCCATCTGCCATGGCCCCACTTCGCTGCCAGAAGGACTATGGGGAAATGAAACAAGAGCGTCGTTGGCTGCAATCCGTCGTTGCAGCAAGCCAATCTACAGATGTTCGCCTGCCGTGGCACCAGCGCAAACTGGCCAAACGCGCAAAGCCTGTCGTTGCGCCAGTGACCAAGGCGACGTCCTTGGCGGCGCGCTAAGCCCTTCTCTGCTGTCAAACGTCTGATGCAACGGGGTCGCCACGCGGCCCCGTTTCGCATTTCCGAATCACCTTTTCCGAAAATCCGCACGGTATTTCCCGCAGGCCGGCAACAATATGCGGGCGGCGGGGGCGAATGCTCACAATTTTGTTCCAATTGTGCGATTAGTTTGACGCGATGCCTTTTTTGCGCCATGTTCTCTGTATCGCGGTCGAACACCTCAAAAGGTGTCCGGAACTTGGAGTAAGACCCCACAAGGGCATCGGTTTCGGCAAGATCGTTGCTCTGATAAAGGCGGTCCCGGTGCACCTCTGGCACATGAACGGGACCGCTTTTTCCATTTCTGGCGGGGTTCTCTGCGGCACTTCGGCGCTTCTGCCCCAAAAGAAAAGGGCCACCAGTTGGGTGGCCCTCGATCCTTGAAAGCTTGGCGCGTCAGGCAAGCTTTGCCAGCCGATCCTCAAGCACGTCAAACGGCACCCCAGGTTCATCCTTGGCGCAGCGGATGACAAGGCTGGTTTTTACATTGGCAACATTGTCGGCTTTCAGCAGTTCACCCGTCAGAAAGCTTTGAAAGGTGGACAGGTCGGGGGCCACGCATTTCAGGATAAAGTCGATTTCCCCGTTCAGCATGTGGCATTCGCGAACCAAAGGCCACGCCCGGCAACGCGCTTCAAAGGCCGAAAGATCAGCCTCCGCCTGACTGTTCAGGCGCACCATGGCGAAAACGGCCACTTCGAACCCCAATTCCCGGGAATCGATGTCGGCGTGGTAGCCCTTGACATACCCTGCCTCTTCAAGCGTGCGGACCCGGCGCAGGCAGGGCGGGGCCGAAATTCCCACCCGTTTCGCCAATTCCACGTTGGTCATGCGACCGTCGGCCTGAAGTTCGGCAAGGATCTGGCGATCGATGGGATCGAGCTTCGAACCTGCCATAATCGTCTCCTTGTTTGGTGCTTATCTAGGCTGACATGGCGAACTGCGCAATATTGTTTCGTGTTAGCCCCCGCATTTTGCCCCATCTTTCGCGATTTGATCGCCGCTGCCACTGCGGGGGGCTGTGTTTGGACTTTCCGCGTTGAAAAGGAGTGCCTATATCAGACGCGAAAGAAAGAGAGGGCATGATGGGCGAGTCTCGGCACACACGAGTTCTGATCATAGGTTCGGGCCCGGCGGGCTATACGGCGGCGGTGTATTCTGCGCGGGCCATGTTGCAGCCGATTCTGGTGCAGGGTCTGCAGCCCGGTGGCCAGCTGACGATCACATCCGAAGTGGAAAACTGGCCGGGTGAAAGCCACATCATGGGGCCGGATCTGATGATCAAGATGGAAGAGCATGCCCGCGCCATGGGGGCCGAGGTGATCTCGGATTACATCTCAAGCCTTGATCTGTCCAAACGCCCGTTCACGGCCCATGCGGACTCGGGCACCACCTTTACCGCCGATGCCGTCATCCTTGCGACGGGGGCTCAGGCGAAATGGTTGGGTCTTCCCAGCGAAGAAAAGTTCAAGGGCTTTGGCGTTTCGGCCT
>JALQUQ010000394.1 GCA_023263735.1 Paracoccaceae bacterium
GCCGCATCGTCCACCTTCACCGCCTTGTCGAGGTTGCCGGTCACGATGCCAGGGTTGATGATGATGACAGCCACCATGATGACTTGCAGCACGATGAAGGCGATGGAACCTTTGTAGATCTGGGCGGTGGTCACGGCCTTGATGCGCTTGCCGGTCACCACATCGTCGTAGTCGTTGCGTGCGGCCACGCTGCGCAGGTAGAACAGCGCAAAGCCAAACGGCGGCGTCAGGAACGAGGTCTGAAGGTTGACCGTAATCATGATCGTCACCCAGCTTGGGTCAAAGGTCCCGCCATAGATCACCGGTCCCACGATCGGCACGACGATGTAGATGATCTCCAGAAAATCCAGCACAAAGCCCAAGAAGAACAAGACCAGCATTACGATAAGAAAGGCTGTCAGTTCATTGTCAAAGCTGCGCAAGAAGCTTTGGATGTAATGTTCGCCCCCAAAGCTGATCAGCACCAGATTCAAGATCTGCGATCCGATCAGGATGCCGAACACCATCACCGTGATCTTTGCCGTTTCCCGCACGACCGAGGTCAGCACCGCCGACCGCCACAGAACCCAGCAGCCGTAAAAGATGCCGAACATCGTAAAGGTATAGGCCGCCAGCGTGATCCAGAACGCCACGACTTGCTCAAGTACCGTCACCCCGACCCCGATCCGCAGGTCGAAATTGGTGCCGACCAGCAGCATGATCGCGATCGAGAACGAGGTCATCAGAATGATGCGCCCCGATTTGTTCTGATCCTTCAGCTTGCGATAGGCCGCCAACAGGATCGCCCCCCCGGCCCCCAAAGCGGCGGCGGGCGTCGGGTTGGTGATCCCGCCCAAGATCGACCCCAGCACCGCCACAACCAGCACCAACGGCGGGAACACCACCTTGAGCAGGTCATTCTGCGCCAGCATCGGCGCGGCTTTCCAGCAGCCATAAAGGGAGACGATCAGCGGAAGGGCCAAGATCAGCACGGTGTTGCCCGGCGTCGTGGTCGGCGCGATCAGAACCGCATCGGCCAGCAGGCCCAAGACGACCCCCCCCCAGACCGATCCAGATCGGGCGATGGTCCGACATCGGGGCCACGCCGCGCGCCGTGGTCAGAACCAAGGCCAAGAGCATGAACAAGATCGCAACCCCGGTCCCGATGGGCGAGCGGCTGGCGATTTTTTCCAGCGTCGCTTTCTGGATCTCTTCCGGGGTCAGGGCGACCGATTTGGCAACGCCCCCCGCGCCGTCAATCGCCGCCTGCTCGGCCTTGGCGGCATCCCATGCGGCCTGACCGTGCAATTCGATCATGCTGGCCGCGCATTGTTCCGACACATTGGTGCGCAGGCTCGCGGCCTGCCCCACATCGGTATAGCTGTCGACCGTATAATCCTGATCGCCGATCATCCCCACTTGGGCCAACAGCATCAGCCCCGCGATGATCCCCACCGGCACAAACAGAAACCACGTGGTCGCCTCGCGCTTGGTGATGATCTGACCCGACCCCGCAGCCCCGACAACGGCAGGGGCGCGGCTGGGGTTCAGCATCGCATAGCCAAAGGCATAAGCCCCATAAAGAAAGGCCAGCAAAAGGCCCGGCAACATCGCCGCCTGAAACAGCGTGCCCACCGAAACCACGGCGGCCTTGCCCAGATAGGTCAGCGCGTCGGAACATCCGGCGGCCTGCGCCCGGATTTCCTGACCGGCGGCATAAAGATCGCCCGCCATCGTGCCCAAAAGCACGATCACGATAGAGGGCGGAATGATCTGCCCCAAGGTGCCAGAGGCCGCGATGACCCCCGTGGCCAGTTGCGGGCTGTAGCCCGCGCGCAGCATGGTGGGCAGCGACAACAGACCCATCGTCACCACGGTCGCGCCGACGATCCCGGTCGATGCGGCCAGAAAGGCCCCCACCACCACGACCGAAACCGCCAGACCGCCCGGCAAGGGGCCAAAGACCCGCGCCATCGTGGTCAGAAGGTCATTCGCGATCTTCGACCGCTCCAGCACGATGCCCATCATCACGAACATCAGCACCGCCAGCAGCGTTTCAATGCTGGCCCCCGCGATCACCCGGTCATTCATCCGGTTGACGATGAACGACAGGTTCCGGTCCATCGCCTTTTCCCAGCCGCCATCAAACAGGGGCGCCGCGATCTGGGGCAGATCGGGGTATCGGAAATGGGTGATTTCCAGCGTGGGAACCCCCTGCGCGATCAGGGCGCGATAGGCCTCTGACGCGGTGTCGATATCCATGTGGATCAGGATGCCCGCCGTATCCAGCGCGGCGATGATGCCAAAGCTGACAATCCCCGCGCCGCCCAAGGCAAAGGCGACCGGAAAGCCCGAGATGATTGCGCCAAGCAGGCTGAGGAAGACGATCAAAAGGCCGACTTCAACGCCGTCAAATCCGAAAAGCATGATGAAGCCCGTCCCTTAGTGCGTTTGCAGTTCATGGGTGCTGTCGCCGGGGGCGTCGCGATCGACATATTTCCCCTCGGACGCAGCCCCTTCGCGAAATTCGGCAAAGGACCGCCACAAAAAGGCCCAGCCATGCACAAAGACCAACCCGCAATAGGCCACCATCAAAAGCTTGAACAGGAAATAGGCGTCAAAGCCATTGGGCGAAAAGGCGATCTTTTCGACGTTCCATTTGATGATTTTCGACTTGAGCAGCAGTTGATCCAGCTTGTCGGTCGCCGAAACCTTGGGGGTGATCAGGGAGCGCCACATGAAAAACCAGGCATAAAGCCATGTCAGAACGGCCGATCCCATCATGAACAGGAC
>JALQUQ010000395.1 GCA_023263735.1 Paracoccaceae bacterium
GCCCATGGTCAGGCGACGGGTTTGCAGGGCCTTGGTGAAATCGACCTTATAGGTCAGCATCTTGCGATCGGGGCGGACCATGCCGGTCAGTTTGACCTCGCCTACACCCAAGGCATAGCCCCGGCCTTTCCAGCCGCGCCAGCCCAGATTGAAGCCGGTGAGCTGCCACAGACCATCCAGACCCAGACAGCCGGGCATGATCGGGTTGCCCGGGAAGTGGCAATCAAAGAACCACAGATCGGGGGTGATGTCGAATTCGGCCACCACATGGCCTTTGCCGTGCAGGCCGCCATCTCCGGAAATCTCGGTGATGCGGTCCATCATCAACATCGGCGGCGCAGGAAGTTGTGCATTGCCGGGGCCAAACAATTCGCCACGGGCACAGGCCAGCAGGCCCTCTTTGTCAAAGCTGGAAGGAAATTGCGACATCGGACGGGGGTTCCCATTGCTCGGAGTTTGTTTCCTGTAACACCCGTGTCACCGAAGACGCAAGCTTTTGGGGGATTTGCGCCACGATGCCGGGTTTGGGTCACCGTTTTGCGACCGATTTGCAATTGAAAATCGGTGTCTCTGGCCCCTATACTAGGCCAGAGAAGGATGTCTGATGTCAAAACCGTCGCTGCAACGAGGAACCGATTGGTTGGCCAAGGGGGGATTGCGTCCCACCCGGCAGCGTTTGTCTTTGGCCGAATTGCTGGTCGGGGATGGCGAAAACCGCCATGTGACGGCCGAAAGCCTGTATTCTCTGTCGCGGGATGCGGGGGCCAAGGTCAGTCTGGCCACCGTTTACAACACGCTGCGCGCTTTTTGCGATGCAGGGTTGATGAATGAAATCGTGGTGGATGGCTCCAAAAGCTATTTTGACACCCGCATGGATGACCACCCGCATTTCTATTGGGAAGACACGTCCGACCTGACCGACGCTCCGGCAGAAAAGTTGCAGATCGCGGGCCTTCCCGATGCCCCTGCGGGCACCGAGATCAGCCGTGTGGATGTTGTGATCCGCCTGCGCCGCAGCTGACTTACTTTTCGCGTGGGGCACCGCCCTCGAACCTGTTGCCATGGCGATAATCGCACGGGGCCTCTTGCATCTGCAAATGCAGATCGTTTCCGGTATAGGGATGCGCGCGGGCAAGGTCTTCGTCAAAGTCGATGCCCAGACCGGGCGCGTCTGGCGGCAGGATGTAGCCGTCTTCCCACTGGATCGAATGTTTGATCAGGGCCAGATGGAAGGCCCCGCCCGCCTCGATCGTTTCGGCGATCAAGAGATTGGGGATCGAGGTGGCAAAATGGATGTTCGCCGCCCATTCGACCGGGCCTGCATAAAGATGGGGGGCCATTTCCGCGTTGAAGACTTCGGCCATGGCGGCGATCTTTTTCGCCTCCCAGATCCCGCCCACGCGGCCCAGCGCCGGTTGCAAGATCTTGACCCCGCCCGCCCGCAAGAGCGCCCCGAATTCGGCCTTGGTCGTCATCCGTTCGCCCGTTGCCAGCGGAATGCGGACCTGACGGGCCACCTCGGCGAATTCCAGCAGGTTGTCCGGGGGGATCGGTTCTTCGTACCACAGCGGATTATAGGGTTCGAGTTCGCGCCCCATGCGGATGGCGCCGGGGGTGGTGAACTGCCCATGGGTGCCAAAGAGGAGATCGACGCGGTCCCCCACCGCCGCGCGGATCTTGCGGCAGAATTCAACCGAGCGGGTGATGTCGGACAGCGCCGGTTCATGCCCGCCGCGAATGGTATAGGGCCCCGCCGGATCGAATTTGACGGCGGTGAAGCCCATGTTCATGAAGCGGACCGCGCTTTCGGCGGCGGCATCGGCATCGACCCAAAAGGCCGCGCTTTCCTTGCCGGGTTCGGGGTAGAGATAGGTATAGCTGCGGATGCGGTCGTTCATCCGCCCGCCCAACAGCGCCCAGACCGGCCGGTTGCGCGCCTTGCCCAGAATGTCCCAGCAGGCGATTTCAAGGCCGGAAAAGGCACCCATCACGGTGGGGTCGGGCCGCTGTGTAAAGCCTGACGAATAGGCGCGGCGGAACATCAATTCGATGTCTTCGGGGCTTTGCCCGTACATGTGGCGTTCGAAGACATCTTCGATCACCGCCGCCATCGCCTTGGGCCCGACGGTCGAGGCATAGCATTCGCCATAGCCCACGATCCCCGTATCGGTCGTCAGCTTGGGAAAGATCCAGTAACGCCCGCCCCAGCCGGGAAAGGGCGGTGCCACGATGAAGAGTTCGAGATCCTTGAGCTTCATGACCGGCCCCTGTTCTGGAGGGGAAGCGGGGGGGGGGGGGGGGGGTGGATCACCGGAAAGGGGGTGCCCCCTGGCCGGCGCCGGGGGTTTCACACCCCCGGACCCCCGTGGAGTATTTGCTAAAGGTGCAAGGTAGAAGAGAAAGGGCGCGATTTCCGGAGAGATTGCGACAAAATGTGTCGTGAATGGTTAGTTCTTGGGGGATTTCTGGGAGGCGTGAAGGATCAGGCAGATCAGCATCAGGACCCCTGCCATCAGGAAGGGCGCGCCCGGGGCGAAGAGGGGGGCGTCGGATTTGGTGAAGTGGTGGAAAATCCCGGTCATCATGAGGGGGCCCAGGATCATGGCGACGGCGTTGAGGCTGGCGAGAAGGCCCTGGATCTGGCCCTGCGCCTCGGTCGGGGTGGCGCGTGAGGCGATGGCCTGCAAGGCGGGGGTGACCGCGCCCCCGAGCGCGGTGATCGGGGTGAGGATGAGGACGGCCACGGGCGAAGTGACGAGGCCGAGGGCG
>JALQUQ010000396.1 GCA_023263735.1 Paracoccaceae bacterium
GTGCTGTCGCGGGTCACGGCGATGGCGTTCAACCAGCGGCGCAAGATGCTGCGCTCCAGCCTCAAAGGTCTGGGCGGCGATGTCGAGTCTTTGTTGGAAAGCGTCGAGATCACGCCGACGGCCCGCGCCGAAGAGATTGGCTTGGATAAATTCTGCGCCTTGGCCCGCGCCGTCGCCACAAGGGGCTAACCCATCGACGCGACGCGCAATGAAAAAGGGCGGGCTCTGAGCCCGCCCTTTTGCATTTGGCTTTGGGCCTGTCAGCCCTGATCCGACCCTTCGTCCACCGGGGCGCTGGCACCGGCCTCAGCATCGGCCTTGACCTTGGGTTTGCGCGGGGCGCGGGGGCGTGCGGGGGCCTTGGCAGGCTTTTCCTCGGCGGGTTGGGCGTCAACGGCAACGACGGGCGCGGCCTGCGGTTCGCTGGCCTGTGCAGGAGCGGGCGCCGGAGCCGGAGCGGGCGCCGGGGCCGGTTCCACAGGTTCGACGACCGGGGCAGGCTCGGCCGCCGCGCGATGTTCGTCTTCGAACTCGACCCGGGGGGCGCGGTCCTGACGGGGGCCACGATCCCGGCGGTCGTTGTTGCGGTTGTTGCGATTGTTACGATTGTTGCGGTCATCGCGGCGCGGCCGATCCTCGCCCCGGCCATTGCCCTCG
This sequence comes from Paracoccaceae bacterium, assembly GCA_023263735.1. Classification (GTDB taxonomy): domain Bacteria; phylum Pseudomonadota; class Alphaproteobacteria; order Rhodobacterales; family Rhodobacteraceae; genus Pseudotabrizicola. Next base: position 658 of record JALQUQ010000396.1, read on the forward strand.
CCCTGATCGGGGCCGCGAGATTCGGGCGTCTCAATCAGGTCGGTATCCGCCATCATCGGGCCATCGCCCGGCACATCGGGTTGATCGCCCGCGCCGGGATCGTTCGACCGATCGTCGCGCCAATTGCGCCCCTCACCCCGGTCACGCTGCCCGCCGTTTTGCTGATACTGCTGCTGACGCGCCTCTTGCTCGGCCGCCATTTCGCGCTGCGCTTCGGCCAGCAAGCGGGTGTAATGCTCGGCATGCTGCAAAAAGTTCTCGGCCGCGACGCGGTCGTTCGACAATTGCGCATCACGCGCCAGAACCTGATACTTTTCAATGATCTGCTGCGGAGTGCCACGCACTTTGCCCTCGGGACCCGAGCTGTCAAAGACGCGGTTGATGATATTGCCGAGCGAACGCGGGCGGTTCTGCTTTGAACGCGAGCGGGACTTGGAAGAGCGCATCTTGTCCTTTGATCCAGATGATCCGGGTGCCATCCTCGCTGCGCGTCAAGCGCGCCACCCTATTGGGGAGAAAGTCGGCAGGACCGGGTTTCGGCAACCTGCGGTCCGGACGAACCCGACCGCGCTTGCGCCATGACCCGAGTAATCATGCCACTGTGCAGGAGGCAAGAGGATTCTTGGCAATTCCAGCGGATTTCAGGGGAAAATCGCCGATTTCAAGTGGAAATCTGGCCCGGCTGTGACCGAGAGTCACCAGATTTTCGGGCCCGCCTTTACGCTGCGTTAGGTGCCACGCCGCTGACCACCCGATCCCGGCCATCCAGATCCTTGCGAAGGGCCACGTCCTGAAATCCCGCCGCTTGCAGCAGCCCCGCCACCGCCGGGCCCTGCGTCGGCCCGATTTCCACCATCAGCCGCCCGCCCGGGGACAGAAATCCGGGGCTTTGGGCGGCGATCACCCGGTAATGGGTCAGGCCGTCCGCCTCATCCGTCAGGGCCATGCGGGGTTCATGCAGGCGCACCTCGGGCGAAAGCTGCGCCATCTCATCGGCGGCAATATAGGGCGGGTTCGACACGATCAGATCAAAACTGCCCCGCACCGGCGCGAACCAGCTTCCCTGCCCCCAGCTGACACGCTCAGCCACACCCAAACCTTCGGCATTGCGGGCCGCCATCTGCAAGGCCGCGGGCGACAGATCGACGCCAAAGCCCTGTGCCGCGGGCCGTTCGGCCAAAAGCGTCAGCAAAATGCAGCCAGAGCCCGTGCCCAGATCCAGCACCCGACCAAAGGGGCGCGACAGGGCCGCGGCGATCAGATCTTCGGTTTCGGGGCGTGGGTCCAGCACATCGGGCGACACCGCGAACCTGCGCCCCCAGAACAGCCGATAGCCCAAAAGATGCGACACCGGCACCCGTGCGGCCCGGCGCGCGATCAATTCCGCAAAACGCTGCGTCACCTCGGGCGTGGCCGGGTCTGCCAGATGCAGGGTCAGCCGATCGGGAGCGATCCCCGCCGCATGGGCCAAGAGCACCCGGGCATCGCCCATGGCCCCGTCAATCCCCGCGTCGCGAAGCTGCTGCGCGGCCGGGGGCAAGAGCTGCGAAAGCAGGGTCACATCCCGGCCTCGATCAGTTTTTGCGCCTGATCATTGGCGACCAGCGCATCGACGATATCCCCCAGATCCCCCCCCAAAATCTGGGTCAGGGAATACAGGGTCAGGTTGATGCGGTGATCGGTCATCCGGCCTTGGGGAAAATTATAGGTGCGAATGCGTTCCGAGCGGTCGCCAGACCCGACCTGCGCCTTGCGATCGGCCGAGCGCGCGCTGTCGATCCGCTCGCGCTCCAGCTCGTACAGCCGGGCGCGCAGCACCTGCATGGCAATGGCGCGGTTCTGGTGCTGGGATTTTTCCGAAGAGGTCACCACGATGCCCGTGGGCAAATGGGTGATGCGCACCGCCGAATCGGTCGTGTTGACGTGCTGCCCCCCGGCCCCCGAAGAGCGCATCGTATCGATGCGGATATCGCTGGCGGGAATGTCGATATCGACCTCTTCCGCCTCGGGCAGAACGGCGACGGTCGCGGCCGAAGTGTGGATGCGCCCCCCCGCTTCGGTTTCGGGCACACGCTGCACGCGGTGCACACCGGATTCGTATTTCAG
>JALQUQ010000397.1 GCA_023263735.1 Paracoccaceae bacterium
GCATCGACAGGCGCATGAGGGCCAGAGATGAGAAGCCACGCGGTCTGTAGAAACAAAAGGTTCGCGGCGATCAGCCCGGTCTGGATCAGCCGGAAAACCATGGCAGACAGGGCCAGCCCCGGCGATACGGCCCGAAACATCAGATAAAGCAGAAGGGCAAGCCCGGCATCGGCCAGCGCCATCACCCAATCGGCGGCGATGGACAGGCGGAACTGTCCCGGCGCGGCCAGGATCGCCTTTGCCGTGCCCGTGGCATCGTCAAGGTCGATCAGCGGGCCGCGAAGGCCCAGTTCAGCCCCAAGACCGGCGATGATGATCATCAGGTACAACAGGCCCGCAACCTGCGATTGGCGGGCAAATGTGGGAGTGGGTGCAAGATGGCTCATCCGGGCCTCCTCTCTGGGCGATCGCCCGTGATGTATCGGAGCGGTTTCGCGCTGAATATTGTCAGAAACACACCGGGGTGGTTCATGATCGTTCCGCCTGCGGGATCGGGGCGCGCGTCCGGCGCGACAGTTGGGGTGCCGTCGGGCTGTTCGCCCGTTGGCCCGCCCAGACTGAACCAAGGATGATCAGCGCGCCAAGCCCCTGCAAGAGGGACAGGGACTCACCCGCCACGACCCAGCCCAAAGCCACGGCCGATACCGGGCTCATCATCCCTAACATTGAAACGGTGGTGGGCTCGATCCGGGCAACGCCCCGAAACCACAGCGCATAGGTCGCCGCAGCACCGATCAGCCCAAGCCAGACGAGGCCTGCAAGGTTCGTCGCGGTCAGCGGGGGCAGCGAAGGTTCCACGATCAGCGCCAGAGGAACCAAGACCAAACCCCCTGCCGTCAACTGCCATGCGGTGAAGCTGAGGGCGGATACCGGAGGCTGCCATTTCCGGCTGAGGACCGTGCCCGCGGCCATCGACGCCGCGCCACCAAGCCCGGCAGCGATGCCCACCGGGTCAAGCTTTGCCTCTGGACCGATCAGCAGCAGCGCCACGCCCAAAGCACCGGTGGCGGCAGCGGTAACCGCCCCCGCCCGGATCGGTGTGCCAAGCCAGCCGCGCGCCATCAGGATCACGATCATGGCTTGCAGCGAGCCGAGTGTGGCCGCAACCCCCCCGGGAAGCCGGTAGGCCGCCACGAAAAGTAACACCCAAAACAGCGCAAAGTTGAAACTGCCAAGAAGAAAGACGCGCCCCATCCAGGCGCGGGGCGGCAAACATCGTGTGATTGCAAGCAAAAGCAATCCGGCGGGCAAGGCCCTGAGCGCGGCAAGGGTTATGGGATACCCGGCGGGCAGGGTCTCGGTCGTGACAAGATAGGTGCTGCCCCAGATGGCCGGGGCAAGCGCCGTGAGAAGAATATCGGTGGTGCGAGACATGGGGTGACCTGTGTTGGAAGGCTGCAGAAAGAAGCGGGTCGATTGCGGGCGAAGTGTCGGCGGGGCGAAACCGCGTGGCGGTGGCCGCAAGGGGGATTTCCCCGGCGGGGTTTTTCAGCACAGCCTGTGGAGGAGTGGCGAATGATCCTTGGACGCTTTGGCCTACCAACGCAGATGGAAGGGGGGGCGCGGGATGTCCGGCCAGCAATCAAAACCGATGTCGCGCAACAGTCGGGGCGGAAGATCACCCGGCACGCCCTTGGGGAGGCGGTGTCGCAGCCAAGGAGGCGCGCGAGGATGGGAAGGATCATGGCATTTCCTTTCCTTTGCCGCAGCCGAGGGCGGCGCGCAGTTGCGCGGCCAAATCGTCGCGCGATCCGTTGACGAGCCGCGAGCCGGTCTTGCCGACGATAAGGGTTGGAATGGAGTGAATCTGAAGGGCGCGGGCCTGCTGGCGGTCGGCCTCGACGGCGCCAAGGGTTTTCGGGTCCTCGAACGCTTGGGCAAAGGCCGCGCTTTCGAAACCAAGCTCGCGGGCCGCGTGCAGCACCGTTGCCGGGTCGGCGACGTTTCGCGCCTCGGTCAGATGGGCGCGCTGCAGGCGGTCAAACATGTCCCAGTGGGCCACCTGTCCGCCAAGCCGCTCTGCCGCCTTGCACCCCAAGGCCGCGGTCATGCCGTGGGGGTAATCGAACGCCGCCGCGCGCATCGCTTCGATATCCACGCATTCGGGGCGGTCACTGGCTTGGCGGCAAACGGCCCAATGCCCAAGGATGGTCTGTCGGGCGTCTTTGGGCGTGCCCCAGCGGATGGCCATCTCGGCGCGGCTGGCTTGCAGAACAAAGGTGCGGTGCCGGATGTCGAGGTCGAACTCGGCCGCAAGCGACCGCATCCGCGACGAGAGGTTGAAACACCAGCAGCAGACGACATCGTGGTAGAAATCGACGGTGAGGGAGGCCATCATGCGGCCTCCCTTGACAGGTTGACCCCGGCCAGCCGCGCGGCGATCCGGGCGACATGCGCCCCCTGAAAACGCGCGCCTGCAAAGTCGGTGTCAGTGGGGGCGCGAGAGCCGTCGGCCCCGGCGATGGTGCCTGCGCCATAGGGGGCGCCGCCGACAATGGTTTCGGCGGTCGTCTGGCCTGCAAAGGTGTAGGGCATGCCCGCGATCAGCATTCCGAAATGCTGCAACGGGATTTGGGTCGTCAGCAGCGTCGCTTCGTGCCCGCCATGCTGGGAGCCGGTGGAAGCAAAGACGGCAGCGACCTTGCCGACCAACGCATTGCGCGCCCAAAGGCCCCCCGCTTGATCGAGAAAGGATTTCATCTGCCCCGCCATCATGCCAAAGCGCGTGGGCGTGCCAAAGATGATGGCATCGTA
>JALQUQ010000398.1 GCA_023263735.1 Paracoccaceae bacterium
GTGGTGGCCGCCGCCGAGCAGCTCGGCAGCGCCGTCGAGGCGATCGGCCGGCAGGCCAGCGGCTCGGCCAAGCTCGCGCAGAACGCCGTCTCGGAAGCCGACCGCACCGCGTCCCTGGTCTTACCGTCACCTATCGCCTGCGCGAAGTGGCACGGGATGGCAACCGGCTGCGGGCCGTGATCGGCAGCGATTATATGGATCTGCGCAAGGAACAGCACTTTGATCAGGTGGTGGTCAACCACGGGACCGAACCGCTGGACGAGCTGTATTTTGACCTGAAACCCAGTTCCGCCAACAAGGGCGCGGTGGATTATGAGGCCTTGGTCGCCGGGCAGCCGCAGCCCGTGTCCGGTGCGGGATTTGCGCTGTATCGGCTGGGGGACAGCATCGAAAGCCGCAATGTGCATGCGGCGATCTATGATGCCCTGCGACTGGTGCGGTACATCTGATCCGATCAACCGACCCCTGCCAGCGCGGGGGTCGGGCCGTGACCAGATCGCCCGACGCGCCGTGCATGCTTCGTTAAGACTCGGCTCCTAAGGTGGGCCGGGTCAAACGGGGGCGAACCATGCAGGCAAATCAGACATATTCTTCGCTGTCGGCCGCGACCCGCGCGCCCAACACGGAAATTCGTTTGAATTCTGGCTGGTGGATTGTGCCCGCGGTGCTGGCCGGGTTGGGCTTTTGGGTTTGGGCCCTGATCTCTTTGTTCACCTGACGCCCTAAAAATTCGCCACTGGCGGGCAAACACTACCCCTTTTCGATGTCAATCTGCCGCACCGCGGCACGATTTGCTGCATTCAGCTTGAAAGTTTTCAAGAGAATCCTAAAAAGTGAATGAACGTTCATTTTTGATTCGAAACAGGCCTGAATGACCGCCCACGAAACGATTCCGATTGCTGACCAACGCAGCGCTGAAATTCTGATCAGCGCCCGCGCCGCTTTTGCGGAAAAAGGCTTTGATGGCGCATCCATGCAGGACATCGCGCGCAAGGCAGGGATGAGCGTTGGCAATTTCTATCGCTATTTCGCGTCGAAATCCGCCATCGTTGAGGCGTTGATCGAAGCAGACCTTGCCAGAATGGAACAGGATTTCGCCACGATCATCGGCCATGCCGATCCGATCGCGGCACTGCGCGAAACCATCCTGCGGCGGATGAGCGACGAATCCTGCACCGAAGATGGCCAGATCTGGGCCGAAATCACTGCCGCTGCCTCACGCAAGCCCGAGATTGCTGCCATCACCGCGCGAATGGAGCAGCGAATCGTTCATTACATGTGCACGGTTTTTGCCCGCGCAACGGGTGTTGAGGTGGAGACCGCTTTGAAGCGTTGGGTGGCACATGCCCAAATGATCATCGTTCTGGTGAAATCCAGCACGGTGAGTTGCACGTATCAAGATCCATCCCCGGAAATGAGCGCGTTGCTGGTCCGTACAATTGACCGCACCCTTTCAGAAATTTCCGATAGCGTCCTAAAGGTTTGAAGTTAATGCGTCCGCTTTTCCTTGCCCTGATCATTGGAACCGCACTGGGGTCCGCTTCGCCCGTTCTGGCCGAAGAGGCTTTGGCCGCCACGCCCGAGGCCAATGCCGAAGAAAAAAAGCCGTCCTTGCCGGCGATCACGGTGACCGAGGTGGCCAAGCGCGTGCTGCGCGACCGCGTCATCGCAACCGGGTTGATCGCGCCGGTCGAAACGGTGCAGGTTGCGCCGCTGATCGAAGGTCAGCCGATTGAAACGCTTTTGGCGGATGTCGGCGATCAAGTGAAAGAGGGGCAGGTGCTGGCGATCCTGTCGCGGGCGACGCTGGATCTGCAAAAAAGCCAGTTCACCGCGCAGATGGCTTCGGCCACGGCGGCCATCGCTCAGGCGCAGGCCCAATTGATCGAAGCGACCTCTTCCTCTGATGAGGCAAAGCGCGTGGCCGAGCGGACGGCCACCCTGCGGGCCCAAGGGGCGGCATCCCAAGCGGCGGCGGATGCCTCGGCCGCCAACGCAACGGCGGCATCGGCGCGCGTGACGGTTGCCACGCAGGCACTGGAATCGGCCAAGGCGCAGGTTTCGTTGGTTGAAACCCAATTGGCGAATGTTGAACTGCAACTGTCGCGGACCGAAGTGAAATCCCCGGTGTCGGGAGAGATCACGGCCCGCAATGCACGCGTGGGTGCCATCGCTTCGGCGGCCGGTCAGCCGCTTTTCACCGTCATTCGCGATGGTGCGCTGGAATTGAACGCCGATGTCGCCGAGTCAGACGTGCTGCGCGTAGCCCAGGGCCAAAGCGTCAAACTGCTGCTCGTTGGCGCCAATGAAACCTTGGCGGGCACGGTTCGGCTGGTCGAACCCACAATCGACGCGACCACCCGTCTGGGCCGCGCCCGGATTTCGGTCGATGATCCGACCAAAGTGCGCGCCGGCATGTTTGCCGATGCCGAAATCATGGTGGCCGAGAAAGAGGTCGTTGCCATTCCGGTAACCGCCGTCGGCTCCAGCGAAGGCAAGGCGACCGTGATCGTTGTCAAGGACGGCGTAGCCGAGCGGCGCGAAGTGGTGACCGGAATCCGGGATGAAGGCTGGATCGAAGCGGTTTCCGGTCTGGCACCGGGCGAAGTTGTCGTACTGAAAGCCGGGGCCTTTGTGCGCAACGGCGACCATATCAATCCCATCATGACAAACAATTAACGGGGCTTTGCGATGAATTTCTCGGCCTGGTCCATCAAGAACCCGAGTGCCCCGATCCTGGCATTTGTCATGCT
>JALQUQ010000399.1 GCA_023263735.1 Paracoccaceae bacterium
CACCTGTAGCGCTGGCATCGAATGCAGTTGCCTTGATGGTCACTTTTTCTCCGATTCTGACCAACGGCAAGTCCTTGGCTGGTACGTTGATTTCAGCCCAAACTTGCCCCAGGTCCGATACGGTGAACACGGCAGCATCTTCCTTGACGGCTTCACCGAGGCTGAGATGTTTTTCAATCACCAAGCCATCGAAGGGCGCACGCAATTCAAAGCGGTTAAGGCCCCCCTGCGAACCCGGGGCCAGCCCCAAAGCGGATAGCTTCTGCTGAGCGTTGGCCACAGTGACTTCCGCCTCGTGCAGCGCTTGCCCGGCTTGCAGATAGTCTTGCTCTGCTGAAATTTTCTGCTCCCAGAGTCGCTTTTCACGCTCGAACGTGGTCTTGGCCAAGGCCAGACGCTTTTGTGCGGTTTGCAGTTCACTGCGTTGCTCAGACGCAGCCGGGCTCGCAATGACAGCCAGAACCTGGCCTCGTCTGACCGCTTGCCCCAAGCTGGCCTGCACGCTCTCGACCACCCCCGCAATGCGTGGCACAACGTGTGACGTCCGGTCTTCGTTCAGGCGAATTTCCCCTGGCAATTGCAGGGCGGACTTGATTCGTGCCGCACCAGCCGTATCGATACCGATGGATGCCGCTTTGATTTGCGCATCACTGAGTTCGACCTTGCCCTCTTCTTGGTTGAGCACGAACATGAAGGGTTCGTTGGCGGTCTGGGCAACGATGCTTATCTCAAACGCGTGCGGCTCCGGCACGACCTCGCGGCTCAACAGGCTGTCCTTGTCAGCTGCGAAATTTAGAGTCTGCTTCTCTCCGGTCAAGCGCGTGATGGTGGCGCTGACCTTGGCTGCACCGCTGGGCGAAACATGGAATTCCGGGCATCACGCCTATTTCGATGCGGCCGTCATGCTGACCTTTTTCCTTTTGGCGGGGCGGTATCTGGACCATAGAACCCGCGCCATCGCCCGTTCGGCGGCCGAAGAGCTGGCCGCCCTTGAGGTGCCGCGCGCCCTGCGTGTCACCGCCACCGGAGAAGAGACGGTCTCGATCGTCGATCTGCGCCCCGGCGATTTGGTTCTTGTGCGCCCGGGTGGCCGGATGCCCGTCGATGGTGACATCATCGAGGGCAGCACCGAAATCGACCGCTCTCTCCTGACGGGTGAAAGCCTGCCGGTTTTCGCCGGCCCCGGCATGAAAGTCTCGGCGGGCGAGGTCAATCTGACTGGCCCCTTGACCCTGCGCGTCACTGCGGCGGGCAAGGATTCAAGCCTGCATCAAATGGCCGATCTGGTCGCCGTGGCCGAGGCCGCGCGGACGAAATACACCAGCTTGGCCGAACGGGCGGCAAGCTGGTATTCGCCCTTGGTGCATCTGTTGTCCTTTTCGGCCTTTGGCTTCTGGATGTGGAAAACCGGGGGCGATTTGCGATTTGCGGTCAATATTTCCGCCGCCGTCCTGATCATCACCTGCCCCTGCGCCCTTGGGCTGGCGGTTCCGGCTGTGGTCACCTCCGCTTCGGGGCGGCTGTTTCGCAAAGGGTTGCTGATCAAGAATGGCACGGCCTTGGAGCGACTGGCCGAGGTTGACACGGTCATTTTCGACAAGACCGGCACGTTGACGCTGGGCACGCCGCAACTGATCAACCTGCATGACCATGCGCCCGAAACACTGGCCGCCGCCTTGGCCTTGGCCAACGCCTCAGCGCATCCCTTGGCGCGGGCCTTGGCGCGTGGGATCGAGGCCAAGGGGATCACCCCGCTGCCGGTCACCGAACTGCGCGAAATCCCCGGTCAGGGGGTTCAGGCCACCACGGCAGACGGTCGCACCCTTCGACTGGGGCGGGCGGATTGGTGCGGTGCCATCGAAAGCACGATGACCGCCACCTATCTGTCGATGGGCGACGGCGCGGCCGCTGTGGCGTTCGAATTTCAGGATCACATGCGCCCCGGAACAACCGAAACGATTGCCGCGTTGAAGGCGATGGGGCTCGACGTTCGTCTGGTCTCGGGGGATGTGCCCGCCGCCGTGGCAGATCTGGCGCAGCGCGCCGGGATTGACACCTGGGTTGCCAGCACCCGCCCCGAAGGCAAGGCAGCCTTGGTTGCCGACTGCGCTGCGCAGGGCAACCGCGTTCTGATGGTGGGCGACGGTCTGAACGACACCGCTGCTTTGGCCATGGCCCATACGTCGATCTCGCCCGCATCGGCGCTCGACGCCGCGCGCACGGCATCGGACATGGTGCTTTTGGGCGAAAATCTGGTGGCCATTGCCGATGCCGTCCGCATTTCCCGCCAATCTACCCGCCGGATTCGCGAAAACTTTGGAATCTCGGCCCTGTATAATGTTATTGCGGTGCCGATTGCGCTGATTGGTCTGGCGACGCCCTTGGCTGCGGCCTTGGCCATGTCCCTGTCGTCGATCACCGTTTCGCTGAACGCCCTGCGCCTGAAATAGGAGAGTATCGTGGAGATTCTTGGCATTCTGATTCCGGTCTCCCTCTTGTTGGGCGGGATCGGTCTTGCTGCCTTTTTCTGGGCCCTGCGGACCAAGCAATTCGATGATCCGGTCGGCGATGCAAACCGCATCCTGACCGGGGAATGGGACGACAAGCCCAAGCCCTGAGCAAAGATCAAAACAAAAAGGCCGCCCTGATCGGGCGGCCTTTTTTCTGGTCAGGTCAGACCTGTTACGGCGCGACGGCTTCGCAAGCGATGGCGCGGGCCTGCAAACGGCGGC
>JALQUQ010000039.1 GCA_023263735.1 Paracoccaceae bacterium
GTATGAAAGTGTTAGCACCGGGAGTGCCGTTTAGCGCTGCCGCTGTTAATGCCGCCATCCGGCAACAACGAGTCAACCTTCAGAACATCGACATCAGTGATTCTCTGCCTGACAGCCGATTTCCTGAACGGGTTTCGGGCTATCGGGCGTTGAAAGTCGGGGGTGACAACGATTGATCACGCGTGATTGCGTTATTTCGTTGCCGAACGTCACCGTTTGCGGGATGGAGAGAAATCCACTCCCCCGCCCTGATATGTGGCGACTGAACGGAACGTTTGAATGGTCCACTCCCTCGGGCTGACCCTGTATTCCCTGCGCTCTCGCCGCGATGCCAGCTCGGGCGAGATCAAGCTGCCGCGTCCGCAGGGCAAGGTCGTCTGGATGCACAGCCCGAAACGGGTGCTGTTGGCGGGTCTGATCGATCTGGCTCGGCGGCTGATCGCTGAGGACGGGGTGCAGGTCTTGGTGACCTGCCCAGAGCCATTTGACCCCTTGCCTTCGATGATTGTCTCCCCTCCTCCAGAGGATGACCCGCGCGCTGTGAGGACATTTCTGGATCACTGGAAACCGGATGTGGGTCTTTTTTCCGATGGAGAATTGCGCCCGGTGTTGCTGCACGAGGCAGCGGAGCGGGGGATCGGACTTTTCATCGTGGATGGCCGAAACCCTTATCTTTTTGACAATCGGGGCAGTTGGTATCCGGGCCTGATGCGCAGCGCCCTGCAGAGTTTTCGTCAGGTGCTTGCCTTGGATGAAACGGCAGCGCGCAATTTTCGCAAACAGGGGGCCTCGACCGAGGCCGTGCGCGTTGCGGGACGCTTGGAAGAAGAAAGCGCTGTCCTGCCGGGTCTAGAGGCCGAGCGGGTTGTCTTGGCGCAACTTTTGGCCACGCGTCCGGTCTGGCTGGCCGCGGCCTTGCCCCGATCCGAAGAGGCGGCCGTCATCGCGGCGCACCGAGCGGCGATGGGGCGGTCCCATCGGCTGTTGTTGATCATTGCGCCCGAAGATGCGGATCGCGCGGCGGATTTGGCGGCGCATCTTGCCGACACCGAAGGATTTGTCGTTGCCGAGCGGGCTTTGGATCAAGAACCAGACCCCGAGGTTGAGATTTTTGTGGCGGATGGCATCAGTGAGTTAGGCTTGTGGTATCGGCTCTCGCCCATGACATTTCTGGGGGGAAGTTTGGCTGGCAACGGATGTATCCGCAATCCGATGGAGCCTGCGGCTCTGGGGTCGGCCATCCTTTATGGCCCCCGTTCGGGAGAGTTCGGTCTGGCCTTTGGGCGACTGGGGGCCGCTCGGGCCGCTCGCGCCGTCGGATCGGCAAATGATCTTTGCGAGGCGGTTCAGGATCTTTTGGCCCCGGACAAGGCTGCCAAATTGGCGCAGTCAGCTTGGGGCGTCGCGTCCGAAGGCGCCGAGGTCACCGGCAAGGTCATGACCTTGGTTCGTCAGATCTTGGCAGGAAAATCCTGATGCGCCCACCCCGGTTTTGGTTCACGTCACCGGAGAAACTGTCCCTTTGGGCACGGCTTCTTTCCCCGTTGGGTGCCATCTATGCGGCAGCCACGGCCCGGCGTGTGGCAGAAGCGGGCTGGCTTTCCCCGGTTCCCGTCATCTGCGTCGGAAACCTGAATGCGGGGGGAACGGGCAAGACCCCGACTGTGATCAGTATTTTGCAGATCTTGCTGGCGCGGGGGCAAAACGTGCAGGTGGTGTCGCGCGGCTATGGGGGGCAATTGCAGGGGCCCGTCAAGGTCCGCCCAGACCTCCATACGGCGGCCGATGTTGGGGATGAACCGCTTTTGCTGGCGTCCTTCGCGCCGGTCTGGGTGGGGAAGAACCGGGCCGAAGCAGTAAAAGCGGCGGTTGCCGATGGCGCCGACATTGTGGTCATGGACGACGGTTTTCAAAATCCGTCAGTGCAAAAGACGCTTTCCATTGTGGTGGTCGATGCCGCTGTCGGTTTTGGCAATGGCAAGTGCCTTCCCGCAGGACCGCTCCGCGAACCGGTGCACAAAGGTCTGATGCGGGCGGATATGATCGTCGCGATCGGGGATCAGGCGGCGCAGCGTCAGTTTCTGTCAGATTGGCGCGCGCACATCCGGGTGCCGGTCTTGGCGGCGGCGCTGAAACCCTTGCAGATGGGCATGGATTGGAGCGGTCAAAAGGTTCTGGCTTTTGCCGGAATTGGCCGCCCGGAAAAGTTCTTTGCAACGCTTCGCGCCGAAGGGGCCGATGTCGTGCGCGCCATTGCGTTGGATGATCACGAGCCCATCGCCGAAGCGCTTTTGGCGCGGATGGAGCTAGAAGCGAAGATGCGACATGCGCAGTTGGTGACGACCGAGAAAGATCAGGTCCGCCTGCCCGCGCATCTTAGGCACAAAGTGCTGGCCTTGGTCGTGCGCCTGCAGTTTTCCGACGACCGGCCCTTGGTTGCCGCGCTGAAAAAGATCACAGCGCGGCAAGGTGGCTAGGATCATTCGGCCAGTTTGGCGTCCAGAATGGTTTTCAGATCGGCGTAGGACATATTGGAATGCTTCTCGCCGTTGATGATCAGGGTTGGTGTGCCCTCGACATTGTATTCCTTCATGGATTCTTCATACCGGGTCACCAGCGCCTGCGCGGTCGCTCCGTCTTTCATGCAGGCATCCAGTGATGCGTCATCCATCCCGACCGAGCGGCCGATCTTGCGCAGATTGCCGACCACAACGGTTGGATCGTCGGAATGCGCCCAATCTTTCTGGGTGTCGAACAGAATATCCGAAATCCCGAAATAGCGCATTTCGCCGCCACACCGGGCCATCATCGCCGCCCACAGGCCGTAACGGTCGAAATAGACCTCACGATAGACAAAGCGAACCTTGCCGGTGTCGATGTAGTCTTTCTTGAGATCGCCGAAAACATTGGCGTGGAAATTCGCGCAATGGGGGCAGGTAAACGAGGCATATTCGATCAGGGTCACCTTTGCATCGGGGGAACCCATCGCCATATCTTCGATCTTGATCTCTGCTGCCGACGCGGCCTCTTCGGCCGAAGCGGCGCCCACGGGGGCCAGCAAGTCCTGTGTTGCGCGCGGAAGAATGGACCATGCACTGAGTGCCGCAACCGAAGTTGCCGTCAGGCCGATAAGAAATTTGCGTCTGTTGATCATGCGTCTTCTTCTTTCGATTTGCGTGACTTTAGAATGTTCTGTGCCAAAAGTTCCAAGGCAGCCCGCAATCCCTGATCCTGGATCGGGGCCGCCGTCGCCTCGGCTTTGGCAAGGATGGTCGGATCAACCGGGGCCGGAGCCTTTGGTTTTGCCTGAAACTGAGCCTGCCCTTCGGAAAAGCCGATGGGCGCCGTCTGCGTTAGGGTGATCCGCGAGATCGCATTATATCCGTAGATGCCATTGACCTTGGCCCGGATCGCATCCTTTTGCATCTGTATGATCGGGGCAACCGCGCCGGCCACTAGGATAGTCAGCGTCGCCCCAAATCCTTCGCGGCCATAGCCGACCTTGACCGGGCGGGTCGATGCCGCCAAGTCATCACCGACGATTTCGGCCCAATGGGTCAACAGGCGCGCCACGGCAAAGCCGCGCGATTCGCTTGCCAAGCGGATCGGGGCTTTCATAAGGCCGAAGGCGGGTTCAAATCCGCGCATCCGGCGTTCTGGCAATTCCTGTTCGGATGGTTTTCGTGCCATCTGGTCCTCGGCCGTTTCGCGGTTATCTTACGCGTCAGTCGCCGCTGTACCAGAGCACAACGACAAATGAGGTCATAAAGATTGCGTGACGGATCGCCGGATCAATTGCTGTTGGCGTGGTATGATCGCCATGCGCGTACCATGCCGTGGCGCGTTTCCCCGCAAGACAAGGCCAAGGGGATCAGGCCGAACCCCTATCATGTCTGGCTGTCCGAAGTGATGCTGCAACAAACGACCGTTGCTGCGGTCAGGGCATATTTTCTGAAATTTATCGCGCTTTGGCCAAGTGTTACTGATCTGGCGCAGGCGCGTGATGCGGATGTCATGGCCGCTTGGGCCGGTCTTGGCTATTACGCGCGCGCCCGCAATCTGTTGGCCTGCGCGCGGGTGGTGGCCGATGATCTGGGCGGGGCGTTTCCTGAAACCTATGCCGATCTGCTGAAACTGCCGGGGGTGGGGCCCTATACGGCTGCGGCCATCGCCTCGATTGCCTTTGAGGAATCGGCTGTGGTTGTCGACGGCAATGTTGAACGCGTGATGTCTCGGCTGTTTGCCGTACAGGAACCGTTGCCAAAGGCCAAATCCGCGTTGACGGGGCTTGCCGCCTCTTTGACCCCCAAGCAACGGCCCGGCGACTATGCGCAGGCGGTGATGGATTTGGGGGCAACGATTTGTACGCCGCGATCACCGCAATGCCTTATTTGCCCCTTGAACGGGGGCTGTCGTGCGAGCGCGAGCGGTAATCCCACGGATTTTCCGGTCAAGGCGCCAAAGGCGGAAAAACCCACACGGCGGGGCCGCCTCTGGATCGTGCAAAGTGGCGAGTCGATCCTGATCGAACAGCGGCCTGCAAAGGGCCTTTTGGGGGGGATGCCTGGCTTTCCCGGAGACGGTTGGGATGGTGCGGGCGGGGATGCCCCGGTTTCGGCCAATTGGCGGTCAATTGGCGAAGTCAGGCATACTTTCACCCATTTTCATCTGATCCTCAGCCTGTCCTTCGCGCAGCTTCCTTTGGGGGTGAACCCCGACCGAGGTGAATTCGTGCCCTTGTCACAGTTTCAACCGGATTCCCTGCCGACGGTCATGAAAAAGGCTTGGACTCTTGCTTTCAAAGGCCCTGCGGGGAATTGAGCGTTCTGCCGATTTTGCCTAGCGTCGGAAAAGGTTTGCGGAGCGGGGATCGAGCGTGGAAAAGCGTGACCTAAGCAGTTTGCAATCTGCCGCCCCCTTTTGGGTGTCGCTGTTGATGGTGCCGATGGTGCTGATCGGGGCGACGTTTGGTGGGTTTTGGGTGGTTTTGGTGCCTATCTACGGCTGGTTGGGGTTTACCCTCTTGGATGCCGTGCTGGGAAAAAACGACACGAACGCCGACCCGCAAACCAAGGAAGATGACCTCATCTGGTATCAGCTGATCACTCTGATCTGGTTCCCGTTGCAGATTTTGGTTCTGTTGCTCTTGCTTTGGTATGTCCCGCGCGCAGGGCATTTGGGGTTGGGCGAAAAGCTGGGGTTGTTCTTTGGGATGGGCGTCATTTCCGGGACAATTGGCATCAACTATTCGCATGAATTGATGCACCAGAAATCTCGGTTGGAACGCTGGCTTGGCGATCTGTTGCTGGCCGGGGTGCTGTATTCGCACTTTCGCAGCGAACATTTGCGGGTTCATCATCTTTATGTGGGAACATCGCGCGACCCGGTGACAGCGCGGTATAACGAAGGCTTCCATAGGTTCTTTCCACGCGTCCTGTGGCAAAGTCTGCGCTCGTCCTGGAAGGCCGAAGCGCAGATGCTGGCCCGAGGAAACCGCCCGATCTGGCACCCGACCAATCCGTTTTGGCGCTATGCCGTGTTGCAGGCGGCGATGCTGCTTTGCGCCTTTTTCCTTTCGGGTTGGGAAGGGGTCGGGCTTTTTACCTTTCAGGCCTTTGTGGCTGTCTGGCAGTTGGAACTGGTCAATTACATCGAACATTACGGGCTGACCCGCCGCCATCTTGGGGAAGGGAAATATGAACATGTTCGCCCGCGCCACTCATGGAACGCGTCGCTTCAGGCCTCGAACTGGCTGCTGATCAATTTGCAGCGCCATTCTGACCACCATTACAAGCCGGATCGCCGATTTCCGTTGCTTCAAACCTATTCCGAGGAAGAAGCACCGCAGCTTCCCCATGGCTATCCGGCCATGACCGCCTTGGCGATGATCCCGCCCCTTTGGCGTCGGGTGATGAACCCCCGCGTGCGCGCGTGGCGGCGGAAGTTCTATCCCGACATCACCGATTGGACCCCTTACAACAAAGGGCTCAATCCGCCGCCGCGGTGATCATGCGGCAGGCGCGGGGGCAAACCGACCCCGGGGCTGTGCCGCTTTGGGGGCGTAGCGGCCTACGGCCAAGTCGCGCGATTCAATTTCGGTCGGGCGCCCTGAAACAACATCGGCCAAAACGCGGCCCGACCCCGCCGCCATGGTCCAGCCCAAAGTGCCATGCCCCGTGTTCAGGAACAGGTTCGGGATTTCGGTCTTGCCCACAATCGGTGTTCCATCGGGGGTCATGGGGCGAAGCCCGGTCCAAAAGGTTTGCTGGCTATGATCGCCCGCGCCGCCGAACAGATCGTCGACCGAATGCATCAGGGTCTTGCGGCGCTTTTCGCTCAGGCTCAGATCAAAGCCGGCAATTTCGGCCATCCCGCCCACACGAATACGATTGCCCAGTCGGGTAATGGCGATCTTGTGCGTTTCATCCATGACCGTCGAAATCGGGGCAAGCTCTGCCTCAACAACCGGGATGGTGATCGAATAGCCCTTGACCGGATAGACCGGCAGCCGAATGCCCAGCGATTTGACCAGTTTGGGAGAGTAGCTGCCCAAAGCCACGACAAAAGCATCAGCGTGCACGACACCTTCGGAGGTGATCACAGACGTGACGCGGCCCGCCTCGACCACAAGCCGGTCAATCGAAACCCCATGCCGGAACACAACACCCAATGCAGCCGCGCGCGCCGCAAGCGATTGCGTGAACTTGAAGCAATCGCCCGTTTCATCCTTGGGCAGACGCAGCCCGCCCGCCAGTTTGTGACGCGCATTGGCCAGCCCCGGTTCAATCGCAAGACAGCCGTTTACGTCCAGCACCTCAAACGGGACGCCGCCTTCCTTGAGAACTTCGATATCCTTGGCCGCGCCATCCACCTGTTTTTGGGTGCGGAAGAGTTGCAGGGTTCCCTGCTGACGCTCGTCAAAGGAAACGCCCGTTTCGGCGCGCAATTCGGTCAGGCAGTCGCGAGAATATTCGGCAAGGCGCACCATGCGGGCCTTGTTGATATGATAGGCCTTGGTCGTGCAATTGCCCAACATTTGGGTCATCCACCGGATTTTCTCCAGATCCGGCTTGGGCTGAATGATCAGCGGCGCATGTTCCATGAACATCCATTTCAGCGCTTTCAGCGGAATGCCCGGCGCCGCCCAAGGGGCTGAATAGCCGGGGCTGATCTCTCCGGCATTGGCAAAGGAGGTTTCCATCGCACAGGCGGGTTGCCGATCGATGACGGTGACCTCATGCCCCTGCTTGGCCAGATACCAAGCCGAAGTGGTGCCAATAACGCCCGATCCAAGAACCACAACTTTCATTCGCCTGCCCCGTCCCTAAAAGCCCAACTTGAGGACAGGATACAGGAAGGCGCGGAAAGAACTTGGCAAAGATGTGCAGAGTTTTCATCAGTATCGAAACAATATTCGACAAACTTTGAAAAAGATGGGAGAAAATTCATACAACAGTGAAAATGGTCGAATATGTGGTGGCAAGGTATGGAATCGCCGCACGAATCTTCCGGGGCTTGCAGAACCTGGGGCAAACCGTCATTTTCAAATCAAATACCTTTTCCCATGGGGCTGTAAGTCATGAATTTTCAGGGTTTCGACGGCGGAAATGCCATCTTTTTGATGGCGGCACTGTTTATCATTCTGTGCATCTTCCTTGGGGTTCGGATTGTGCCTCAATCAGAAAAGCACGTGGTTGAACGCTTTGGGCGGCTTCGGGCCGTTCTGGGGCCGGGGATCAACTTTGTCGTGCCCTTCCTTGATCGCATTGCGCACAAGATCACGATCCTTGAGCGGCAACTTCCGACGTCATCGCAGGATGCCATCACTGCGGATAACGTGTTGGTCAAAGTGGAAACCAGCGTCTTCTATCGCATCACCGAGCCGGAAAAGACCGTGTACCGAATCCGCGATGTCGACGGGGCAATTGCGACCACCGTTGCCGGGATCGTGCGGTCGGAAATTGGCAAGCTGGAGCTGGATCAAGTTCAGTCCAACCGGGCGCAACTGATCGAACGCGTGCGCGATCAGGTCAGCGCGATGGTGGATGACTGGGGGGTCGAGGTGACCCGGGCGGAAATTCTTGACGTCAATCTGGACGAGGCGACCCGCGCCGCAATGCTGCAACAACTGAATGCCGAGCGTGCGCGCCGCGCTCAGGTCACCGAGGCCGAGGGCAAACGTCGTGCGGTCGAACTTGCGGCGGACGCGGCCCTTTATGCGGCAGAGCAAGAGGCGAAGGGCAAGAAAATCACCGCCGATGCCGAGGCCTATGCCACCTCTGCCATTGCCGCGGCGATCAAAGAATCCGGGCTTGAAGCCGCCCAGTATCAACTGGCGCTGGCGCAGGTTGATGCGTTGTCCAAGGTCGCGGCCGGGAACGGCAAACAGACCATCCTCATTCCCGCTCAGGCGCTTGATGCCTTTGCGGATGCCTTCAAGATGCTGAAAGGGCGCGGGTGATGTTCAGTCTTTCCGATTGGTGGGTTTGGATCGTTCTCGGGTTCGCCTTGGGCGTGCTCGAGGTGATCGTGCCCGGATATATCTTCCTTGGCTTTGCGGTGGGCGCGGTCTTGGTTGGCATCGCGGTGGGGATCGGATTGTTGGGCCATTCGGTGCCGATGCTGTTGTTGGTCTTTGCCGTGTTGTCGGTGGCGTCGTGGTACGGCTTGCGTCGGATGATGGGGGTGCGGCGCGGTCAGGTCAAAATCTGGGATCGCGACATCAATGACAACTGATCCGGCGCCCTTTGTTGGTGCCAAGGGCGCGCTGTTTCTGGGGGCGTCGGTGATCACAATCCAGCGCGACGATCTTCCCGGTTTGCGGTGGGCGGGTCTGTGGGATCTGCCGGGTGGCGGGCGCGAAGGCGGAGAAACCCCGGTTGAGTGTTTTCTGCGTGAGTTGTCCGAAGAATTGACCTTGACCCTCTCCGCAGATCGATTGCTGTGGGCGGCGCAGCTTCCTTCGGTCTTGTCTCCCTCTGAACCGGCCTGGCTTTTTGCCGCCCGGTTGACCAAAGGCGAGGTTGACCAGATCAAATTGGGGGATGAAGGGCAGGGATGGGCCCTGATGCCGGTCTCTGCGTTCTTGGATCACCCAGAGGCGATCCCGCAGATGCAGGATCGCGTCGCCATGGCGGTACGGGCGCTTGGTGTTATCGGGCCGGAAATTCGCTGATCACGGCCTGCGCCGCTTGGGCCGGGTTTTCTGCCTTCCAGATCGGCCGTCCAACCACCACGTGATCAGCGCCATCAGTGATCGCTTGATACGGTGTCGCCACGCGCTTTTGGTCGCCCAAGGCCGAACCGGCCGGGCGCACGCCGGGCGTGACAATCAATTTGCCCGCCGCTTGCGGAAGGGCGCGGATCATCGCGGCCTCTTGCGGGCTGGCAATGACGCCATCCGCGCCAGCGTCCAGCGCACGCGCGGCGCGTTCCAAGGTGATCTCATGAATATCGCCGGGCACAATCAGGTTGGCATCCAGATCGGCCCGGTCCAGCGAGGTCAGAACCGTAACGGCCAAAATCTTGGTGGCCGATCCTTTACGCCCCTCTGCCGCCGCGCGAACCACTTGCGGATCGCCGTGCACGGTCAGAAAATCCAGATCGTATTGGGCAAGGCCCTTCACCGCGGCCTCGACCGTGGCACCGATGTCAAACAGCTTCATGTCCAGGAAAACGCGCTTGCCGCGCTCTTGCTTAAGCTCATTGGCCAAAGCCAGACCGCCACCGGTCAGCATGCCAAGCCCAATCTTGTAAAAGCTCACGGCCTCTCCCAAGCGGTCGGCAAGATCCAATCCCATGACGATATTGGGCACATCCAAGGCTACGATCAGGCGATCATCAGACATGGCTTTCTCCTTTGTTCCAAGGCGTCTTGCGACCGGCGGACGCGGCTGTCAAGGCTTGGGTGGTGGAAAGGTGGCGGCCGCGGCCCAAGAGATTTCGCAAGGCCGGCAGCATTCCCGCATTTCCCGGGTTCGCCAGCTTGACCATCGGAGAGGAAAGAATGAACCTGCCCGAAAATGCATTTCCAAATTTGCCAAGAAAAAGGCGGGGCCTATGAATTTCAACATTACCTTTGAGCGGCCCGAGCAAGGGCCGGGATCGGGTCCTTTGACCGTCGGTTGGTTCCTGACCTCTGAAAAGG
Organism: Paracoccaceae bacterium; assembly: GCA_023263735.1. Lineage (GTDB taxonomy): Bacteria > Pseudomonadota > Alphaproteobacteria > Rhodobacterales > Rhodobacteraceae > Pseudotabrizicola. The sequence goes on from JALQUQ010000039.1 coordinate 10,148, forward strand.
GGGCGGTGCTGTATGATGCGCCCGAGCGCGTGATGTTTCGCCAGACGAACAAGGCCCATTCCAAATCGGCCAGCCGTTGCCCGGCTGTGATCCAGTTGGAAAGCCGCTATTTCATGGTGAAATCGCCCGTCGATGTCCATCTGGGGTTTCAGCGCGATGAAAAGGGCAAGCCGCAGTTGGTCAACCGGTTGGGGGCCGCAAGCCCCGTGCGCGCAAACAAGTTGGGCGAGATGCTGACCTTGGTGAACGAGGCCGAGTGGCGCTATCCGGATCGGCCAACCGTTCAACTGCATCTGCCCTATACGCTGATTTGCGACGAGATGTGTTATGTCACGCAATTGTCGACCTTTATGCACTACCGAAAAGAGCCGTTGCCGGGCACGATCTTTGGCGGGCGCTTTCCGGTCAATGTCTGGCCACGCCCGTTGATGTGGGCGTTTGAGTGGCATGAGCCGGAAAAGGATTTGATCCTGCGCCGGGGCGAGCCGCTGTTCTATTTGCAATTCGAAGGGCAAGACCCCTCTCGACCGGTTCAGGTGGTGGAGGCCGAGCGGACGCCGGAATTGCTTTCCTACATGGAAAAGATTTCTGGTGTGGTGAACTATGTGAACCAGACGTTCAGCCTGTTCAAAGCGGCCGAAGAGATGCGTCCCAGCCAGTTGCTGAAGCCAAAGGCCAAGCCATGACACAACGCAAACGGTCGCGCCTGCAGATCTGGGATCTGGCGGCCAATGCGCCGCGCACGGTGCTAGAGGTCGATCAGGTGATCGAGGCGCCAAACTGGTCGCGATGCGGCACCTATCTTTTGGTCAATGGCGGGGGCGGGCTGTTTCGCGTCCCGTTGGATGACCCAAAGCTCATTCCGATAAATCTGGATGGCATCACGCGGCTGAACAACGACCACGGGTTTTCACCGGATGGAAAGACCATCATTTTTTCATCGCATCATCGAGGGTTGGGCGCAGAAATTTATACGGTGCCTGCCGAGGGTGGGACGCCGACCCTGCTTTCGCGACTCTCGCCCAGTTGGTGGCACGGCTGGTCGCCGGATGGTGCAACGCTGACCTATGTTGCCGCCCGCGACGAACGGCGCGTCGTCGATGTTTATACCAGTGCCGCCAGCGGTTGGCCGGAAACACGCCTGACCTTTGGCGAGGGGCACCACGATGGCCCCGATTTCAGCGCCGATGGTCGCCGGATCTATTACAATTGTGACCGTGATGGGCATGCGCAAATCTGGGTGATGAACGCCGACGGGTCTGACCAACGAAAGCTGTTTGCGGACGCCCATGTAAACTGGTTTCCGCACCCTTCGCCGGATGGACTGCACCTGATTTGGCTGGCCTATGCGCCGGGAACATTGGGTCACCCGGCCGATCTGCCGGTTGCGATTTGCATGGGCTCGCCCGAGGGGGAAAATCGCCGGCGTCTGGTGGAGTTCACCGGTGGGCAGGGCACGATGAACGTGCCGAACTGGTCGCCCGACAGCCGCGCCTTTGCCTATGTCGATTATGCGACCCCGGTTTGATTGGGGCTGACTGCGGATTGGCCCCTTTTTTCCATTGCGGACAGCAATCGCGGATCGCCCCAGATCGATACATGCACCTCGGCTTGGCCGTCGGGGGATAAATGTTCAGGGGTCAGGCCAACGATCCGTATCCGCAGGAAATCCCCTGCGGCGACGGATGGCCCAACCAGTCTGCTGGCTTTTGGCCCCAAGATTCCAAGCATTTGAACCTGTTGTCGCGGAAATAGCCCCAGAAAGCTTTTTCGGCGCGCGGTAAAGACCCCGATCCTGCCGTCGGGAAGTTCATGCAATTCGGCGGTATCGCCAATGCTCAGGTCCGTGCGGCGCACCACGACCGCCAGGTCATGAACGGCGGTCTTGTGGACCAAAGGCTGGATCAGGTCATGCATGGCAAAGGCCCTAAAGTTGGAACTGTGGGGCAGGGTGGGCCGTGTGGGCAAGTGATGCAACCGGCTTGGCCCGTGGGGCCCCGGGGTCTGTCAAAATCCGCCGATGGACGTGACCCGGATCGGCGGATTTCGGGCGCCGCTTCGGCCCGGACCCTGCGACAGGCACGTGGCCAAAGAGAATTCGGCAGACGGTGTTGTGACAATCTTGCATCATGGCCAGCGGCACCCCATGTTGGGGTCAAGGCCGAAGCCAAACGTGCCTTTTCAGGGCGTTGGCAGCCGGTGCTATGAGAGGAGTTTGACCGATGAATTTAGAGAAATTCACGGAGAGATCGCGTGGCTTCCTTCAGGCTGCGCAGACGATTGCGATGCGGGAAAGCCATCAAAAGCTGACGGCCGAGCATCTTTTGAAGGCCATCATGGATGATGAACAGGGGATGGCCGCAAACCTGATCCGCCGCGCCGGGGGCGAGCCCAAGCGCGTTCAAGATGCGGTTGACTTGGCGATGCGCAAATTGCCCAAGGTTTCGGGTGACGCGCAGCCCTATTCCGACCCGTCTTTGGTAAAGGTTCTGGACGAGGCGGAAAAGCTGGCCAAGAAAGCGGGCGACAGCTTTGTTCCTGTGGAACGCATTTTGATGGCATTGGCCATGGTGCCAGGGGCCGCCAAGCAATGTCTGGACGCCGGGGCGGTGACGCCACAGGCGCTGAACACGGCCATCAACGATGTGCGCAAAGGGCGGACGGCCGATACGGCCAGCGCCGAACAGGGCTATGATGCCCTGAAGAAATATGCGCGCGACCTGACCGAGGCCGCCGAACAGGGCAAGATCGATCCGATCATCGGGCGCGACGAAGAAATTCGCCGGGCCATGCAGGTGCTATCGCGCCGCACCAAGAACAACCCGGTCCTGATCGGGGAGCCGGGTGTGGGCAAGACGGCCATTGCCGAGGGACTTGCCCTACGGATCGTGAATGGTGACGTGCCGGAATCCCTGCGCAACAAGAAGCTTCTGGCGCTGGATATGGGCGCGTTGATCGCCGGTGCGAAATATCGTGGCGAGTTTGAGGAACGTCTCAAAGCCGTGCTGTCCGAAGTGACC
>JALQUQ010000003.1 GCA_023263735.1 Paracoccaceae bacterium
TTGTGATCCGTGCCAGCGGAACTGCCATGGCGGCTGCGGCATCCTGCACCCACCAGTCACCCTCGGCAAATCCCGGAAGGGCGGAAATCTGGCCGGGGCTGTACAGACGGATTGACCCGTTGGGCAAAGGTTGCCCCGGTGGAATATGTTGGGCCCCCCGACGGAGGGTGATGTCGACCGGCGGCGTTTTTGTCAGAAGCTGTTCGATGGCATCAACGGCGGGCCGACCATAGGCATGGACTGCGGGCTGCCGGATCCAGCGGGGCAGTTTTGGCGGCGCCAGCGTGTCAAGCGCGGGGGGCATTGCGATCTGGCGCAAGACGGCGTTGACCAACCCAGACATGTGCTGGGTCTTTTTCGAGGTTCGCGTCAGCGACACAGCCTCATTCACGACAGCGAAATCAGGGGTGCCAGCCGCACGCTCGATCAGCGCCATCCGCAGGATATTCAGCACGGCAACCGGGGGTTTCTTGCGCAGCAACGGGGCAAGGAGCGCATCCAGACGGTCAACGTTGCGCAAGACCGATGTTGCCAAACTCTCTGCCCGCGCTTTTTCTGGGGGCGTCATGGTGTCGGGCAAATCGATCTGCGACAGCAACCGTCCTTCGCCGACGACCGCATTCAAAAGCATCAACGCCGCCGCGCGTGCGGAAAGTGAGGGGGCCATGGTTCCGGTTCCTTGGAAAGCGTACCCTTTGCGCCTATAACAAAGACAGCAAACAGGAAAGCTGCCATGTCGGATCAGACCAAACCCGAATTGCCCCCGGCGGCCCTGCGCGCCTTGGCCGAAGCTGAAGAGCGCCGGAAAAACGCCGCAGATCTTGCTTTGCCCAAGGAATTGGGCGGGCGTCGAGAAGGTCTTGAGGCGGTTCGCTATGGCGACTGGGAAAAACGGGGAATCGCGATCGATTTCTGAGGTCGCCCGAATTGCGCGATTCCGCTTGCACTTTTGCTGCTGGGCGGAAATGTTAGCGATATCAAATAAATTCGCGGGCAGGGCTGAGACCGGCTTGTCCGGTCATGCCGTTTGTCGGGGAGATGGATCATATGGCGCGCGCTGAAATCGGGCTGATCGGTTTGGGGACTATGGGGGCTGCGCTTGCCTCGAATATCGCGGAAAAAGGCTTTCCGATTGCGGTTTGGAACCGGACAACCGAGGTGACGCGCAGTTTTCACGCCAATTCCGGGGCGTTGGCCGAAAACATCGTGCCAACCGAATCGTTGGAAGAGTTGGTCAAGGCGATCAAATCCCCCCGGGCGATCATTCTGATGGTTCCGGCGGGCAAGGCCGTTGACGACCAGATTGCGGCTTTGTCGCCTCTCTTGGATCAGGACGATCTGGTGATCGATGCGGGCAATGCCAATTTTCATGACACCAACCGTCGGGCGGCGGCTGGATTGCCGATGCATTTCCTGGGGATGGGCGTTTCGGGTGGCGAAGAGGGGGCACGCCATGGCCCGTCGATCATGGGGGGCGGTGATCGCGCCGACTGGGATCGAGTGTCGCATATCTTGACGGCGATTTCGGCAAAAACCGACGATGGCACCGCCTGCGCGACCTGGATGGGCCAGGCCGGTGCCGGGCATTTCGTGAAGACGGTTCATAACGGGATCGAATATGCCGACATGCAGATGATCGCCGAAATCTACGGGATCATGCGCGATGGGCTGGGCCACACGGCGGCCGAAGTGGCCGAGACTTTTGCGCAATGGAACAAGGGGCCGCTGCAATCCTATCTTGTCGAGATTTCGGCCGCTGTGGCCGGCGCGGCCGACCCGATCACCGGAAAGCCGATGCTGGATGTCATTCTTGATGCGGCGGGCCAAAAGGGCACTGGCCGTTGGACCGCGATCGAGGCCCAGCATCTGGCGGCCCCCGTTCCCGTGATCGAAGCCGCGGTGATGGCGCGCAACGTCTCTTCGCGGATCGGAGAACGTCAGTTGGGCGAGGCTGCCTATGGCCCTGCGCCCAAACCATTGACCGAAGGAATGGCCACTGCCGATCTTGAGCAGGCGCTGATTGCGGGCAAGATTCTGTGTTATGCGCAAGGGTTCACGATGATTTCGGCTGCGTCGGAGTCTTTTGGCTGGGATCTTCCCTTGCCCGAAATCGCGCGGGTCTGGCGGGCAGGCTGCATCATTCGGTCCTCGATGTTGAATGAGATGGCGACCGCCTTGTCCGAAGATGCTGGGCGAAATCTGATTCTTGCGCCTGATTTCGTGGCGCGCGTCAAGGCGGGTGTGCCAGCGCTGCGGCGCGTTGTTGCGGCAGGGGCCTTGAATGGTCTTGCTTGTCCGGCATTGGCGGCGGGTCTGTCGTGGTTTGACATGTTCACCACGGCACGCGGAACCGCCAATATGATTCAAGGCCAGCGAGACTTCTTTGGGGCGCATGGCTTTGATCGTTTGGACGGCGCCGACAGCCATCATGGGCCGTGGGGCGCGAACTAAATTCTCTTGCGGAGCATCCCGTGGCATTGGTTGCTCCGCTCACTCTACCTTTGAAAGGTCAGACAGGAGTGAGGTAATTGCGGCGCGCGTTTCCTCACTTTGCGCCAGCAGTTCCTGCGCTGCCGCGAGCGGCGTCTCTTTGATGACCGGTGCGGCCATCGCGCCGTGCACGGCGGCCCAAGGTCCGTCTAGCGTATCTACGGTATATTCATTGGCCCAACGGCGCAGTTGCCGAGATGCTGCTGTGTCGTTTTGATCTTCTTTGATCTTTGCGGCCTCATCATATGCGCCAATTCGGGTCAGCGCTGCCGCGAGCGTATCTTGGGCAGACGCGTCTTTTGTCGCTTCTCGCACGGCCGCCTTGGCATCCCCGGATTCGAGCAACAGCAACGCATGCAGAGCCAAAGGTGCATCGCCAGCCTCAACCATGGCCAAAGCCGCATTTGGCAAACCAAGATCGTTCAGCCGAAGGGACAGGGTTTCCCGAACCGCTTGGGGTAAAAGGCGCCTCTCCTCCTCATCCATCGAAACGGCAAATTCCAGAACGGCGGTCTCTGGCCCGATCTTGCCCAAAATGTCCCAAATGGCCAAGCGTTGTGCTGGGCTCTCTTGGGCGGTATCAAAAGCGGCATCAAAATCCCCAGCCAAGGCCAAGGCGATGGACAAAGCCGCATAGGCCTCTTTTCCATCTTCCTCTCGGTCCATTGCGAAAGTGAAAGATTGAAGCGCAACAAGGTCTTCTGGCGAGAGAGGCTCCATTTTCTGATGCCGCGCGGCTGTTTCCAAGAGCAGCCGATCAAGCTCATTCTCTGGCGATTCTGCGTCCGCGGTCCTTACCGCGTTCAGCGCCTTTTCCGCCTTGGCCACGTCGCCCTCGTGCAGGGCAATATCGGCAGCGACCAATTCGGCATGGGGTGCATCCTCCGGAGTGGCGCGTGCGAGCGCCGATCTGACCTGCTCTGCCTCTGAAGCCGCGCCAATATTCAACAAAGCTTTGGCCAGAGGCGCGCCGACCAAGGGTTTGATATGCGCGGGCAGTTCGCGAAAGGCATTGGCCGCCGCACGACTATTCACGCCTGTCGGATGCGACTCGGTCGTGGCAAGCAAAGCCCACAACGCCGCTGCCGATCCACAGCTTTGCATTTTCAAAAAGGGGTTTTCAATTAGGGGCCGCTCGTCGATCAAAAGAGCGATCGCTGTAAGAAGAGGTTCGGAAATCTTTACCTCGGGAAAGCTCTTGGACAGGGTCAGAGCCTCAGCCCCAAAGCCGAAATAAAGATGCGTTTTCATCGCTGTAACGATCGCGTCGGGCTTCGCCTGATCAAACTCTTCCAGAATGGCCTGTTTGGCGGCCGCCATCGCCAAATGTGGATCGCTTTCCTCCGGCATCCAGTCGCGCAAGGTGACCCATTCCGGTTTGGGGCAAAGGGCGCCCTCGGTAGAAAGCAATGTCGGATCGCTGTCGAGCGGCGAAACCGCTATCTGTGGCAGGGCTTCCAAGGCCAGACGTATCTGGGGATCACCCGGGGGAACGAAAGCTGGGCTTGGGCCCTGGGGGACCTGCATCTGAATGTATCCGGCTGTTGCAGCTTGGCTCAGGGCCGCGGCCAATTGACCCTGAAACGCCGTTCGGTTTGCGAAATCGGTCGGTTCAATTCTGGGCCCAAAATCAACAGTAGGCTCGGCCGGTTCCGACGTCGGCTCATGGTCCTGACTCACCTCGGTCCAATCATAGATCGGCGCCTTGGCGTCCGGGGTCGGTTTGGGCCGCGGTTGGGGCCTTTGGAGCCTTGCCTCCTCCGCAAGGTCGTCGGCCTTTTGCTGCGACTCTGCCAAGGTTTCGTAGATCGAGTTTTCCGGAGCCCCGCCCGGTTTGATATCCAGAACCAAGACGGTTTCCGAAAATTCGAAGGGAATAATGTGGCAAGCGCAAGCCAATCCCAGTTGCAAGTCCCCGCTGTCAGGCTCAACCCAGATCGACTGAAGCCGCTCATGCCCGATTGCGCGAAAAACCTCGGTCAAGTCAAAGCGAAGCCCATCGGCCCCCAGGGACAACAAATATCCGCCTTGGGTTCGCGCCAAGGCCCATGTGTGGCGCTGTTCGGTCGTCACCGTTATGCGGGTGAAATCCGCGTGTTTGCCCGAGCGGACCTTGGCGACCTCGGCTTGAGCCGCAAAGGGAACGAGCATAAGGGCCAGAGCAAGGCGTTTCATGCCGCCTCCTGCTTCAGGCTTTTCAAGGCATCTTCAAGTGAGCCAAAACTCGGGCGAACATGGTGCGGCGCATTTTGCCGCCCGACCTCGATGCAGATATTCGCCGGGTGGTTGTGCAGATTGGCGATCAGCACCTCTCGGATCAATTGGTAGAAATGTTGGTCCTCTTCGACGACGGCTTTGACGCGGCTGGCAAATGGCCCGACGATTCCATAGGCCAGAAAAACGCCAAGGAACGTCCCGACCAGCGCGCCACCGATCATTTTCCCCAACACCTCGGGCGGCTGATCGATTGACCCCATCGTCTTGATCACGCCCAGAACGGCGGCAACGATCCCAAGCGCGGGCAGGGCATCTGCCATGTTTTGCAGGGCATGGCTGGTATGCAGCGCATGGTGCGACCGGGCTTCCATCCGCTTGTCCAGAACCTCTTCAACCTGATGCGGGTCATCATAATTCATCGCGGCTGCCCGGAACGTATCGCAAATCAATTCGACGGCGTCGTGATCATGTTGGATGCGTGGATACTTTCCAAAAATGGGTGAAGTGTCCGCATTTTCGATATGTTCTTCCAATCCAACTGGGTTGGACCGTGACAACCGGATCAATTCGAACAGCAGACACAGCAGATCGCGGTAATCCGTGGGCTTCCACTTGGGCCCTTTGAAAACCTTTCCGATATCCTTTCCGGCATGTTTCACGACCGAAAAGTCGTTTGAAATCAGAAATGCCCCGATGGCAGCCCCGCCAATCATCATGAATTCGAAGGGCAGGGATTTCATGATGATGCCAAGCTTCCCTCCGGCCAAGAGGTATCCGCCAAAGACCATGGCGAAGATGACGCCAATACCAATTATTCCAAACATGCGGTCTTTCCTTGTTTCGGGCGGAGCAAGGTCGTTACTCCTTTGGTGCCGTTGCGTTGCGACCCGCTATCAGGACGCTGACGGAATATCCTGTTTCCGGTTTCATCCCCGAGATGACTGCGGCCGCCGCTTCTGGCCGCATTCGGCCCAGAAACCCTGCCGCAAATTCGGGCGACATGGTTTCAAACAAGGCTGCCGCATCGGCCGGCTTCATCGCCTCGTAGACGGCGGTCAGGCGCGACAGATCCTGCTCGGCCGCGCCGTCGGCGATGGTCAGCGTTTCTCGCAATCGGGCTTCGGCGGCGACGACTTGTTCAAGCCGCGCTGTCAGGGCCTTTTCGGCCAGATCCAGGGCAGCCTTGCGATCTTCCAGTGCGATTTCACGCGCTTTGACCTGGGTGTCCCGCTCCTTCAAGGCATTTGCCAAAGCGATTGGTGGTGCCGGGCACGAAACAGGTGTTGGAGATTCGGCACTTTCCGATGGCGCCGATTGCAGTGCCATCGCCGCTCCGACCCCCTGACCCAAACGCAAAGCACCCGCTGCGGCAAGAAAAACCGCGAGAAAGGTCAACATCTCTCGCCCAGAGAGGAGGCCCCGGATGTTCATCGCACGGCCCTTTGTGCAGGACGTTCACCACGGCGCCGCACGAATCTGATGCGGCGATCTTCGTCGTCATCCTCTTCCTCTTGGTCACCCTGCGCCAAAGGAATGTCGTGCATCGAGGCCAAAACCACATCGAGGCGCGCCGCAGCGCTTTCGGCCCTTTGCACCTGACTTTCCAATGCCTTGGCAGACTCCTCTGCCGCAGCGCGTGCCTTGGCGAGAGCGCGGGTCATGTCGTCCACCTGCGCCGAAAGCACTGCAATTGCGCCGCCCATCCCGCTCTCTAGGGCGGTAAAACGCTTGAGGCGCCGCGACAGGACCAAACAATAATAGGCTGCGGCAAAGGCGCCGGTGGCCAAGAGAAAATCGGCAATCAGGTTCATTCTGACCCCCTTTCAATTCAGGACAAATTCGGAGATGAGCAGGTCACGGACGCGGCCTTCGCCGGTGACGATCTGAATGCGGCGCAGCATCTGCGCCTTGATTCGCAGCATGGCTGTCGGGTCCTCAAGCGTGGCAACATCGACAGCCCGCAAATAGCTGTTCAGCACATCGACAACGCGAGGCTTGATCCCCGTAACCTCTGTCTGAGCCGTCACGGGCACCTCCAGCTGCGCTGAAAATCGCAGGTGTCGGGCGCCGGCCGTCGGCCCGAGGCTGATGACGATCGGGTCAAGCGCGACAAAGGCGATGTCGGGCAGGGGGCCAAGCGGCTCGTGCGCCGATTCCGCCGCATGGCCAAGGGGAATCAGCCCTTTGAAACTGGCATAGAACCCACCAGCTCCCAACAGGACGGCCCCCAATAGCCCCAAGACAAGAGGCATTTTCCCTCGCTTAGGGGGAGTGTCGGTCGATGCCGCATCCGTTTGTGACATGTCGTTCCCATCTTTTTTGGTGAGAACGAAACTAGATCAAAGGTCACTAACCGATTGTTAAGCCGAACGCATCAATTCTGCCCTTGTCAGGCAGAAGTCGGTGAGACGGAGGTGAACATGGCAAACCTTTTGGCGCTTTGGTCGGGGCTGACCCTGCTTCGCCGGGGCATCCTCGTTTCTGCAACCTTGGGTGTGTTTTTCATCGTCTTGATGATGTCCAGACTTGGCGTCTCGGAAAGTGAGGCTTTGCTTTATGCCGGGCTCGATCCCCGCTCCGCGGGCGAGGTTGTGAGCGCTCTGGATCAAGAGGGGGTTGCCTATTCGATTCGGGGAGATGCGATCTACGTCCCTTTTTCCCGTCGGGATGCGTTGCGCATGCAGTTGGCAGGGCAAGGGCTTCCCGCATCTGGGGGCGCCGGGTATGAACTGCTGGACAATCTGTCGGGTTTTGGCACCACATCCCAGATGTTCGACGCGGCCTATTGGCGTGCAAAGGAAGGGGAATTGGCCCGCACTTTGCTGACCATGCCGCAAGTCAAGGCCGCGCGGGTCCATGTCGCTCAGACGGCGACCTCTGCTTTTTCCAATGATCAATCCGTCACGGCCAGCGTTACGGTGACCACGACCTCTGGTGTGCTGGGACAAGAGCAAGCGGATGCCATCCGTCATCTGGTGGCAAGCGCGGTTGGTAATCTGTCATCCGTCGATGTGGCGGTGATTGACACCGTGGCGGGTCTGATCCCCTTGCCCGATACCTTGGGCGGAAGCGGTCAGAATGGGCGGGCTGCCGAGATAAAAGCCAATGTCGAAAGATTGCTTGAGGCGCGCGTTGGCCCGGGCAAAGCCGTTGTCGAAGTGTCTGTCGATCTGGTCCGCGACCGCGAGGCGATTACGGAAAAGCGGATTGATCCGCAGGGGCGCGTGGTTATCTCGTCGGAAACCGAAACCTCCTCTGCCACGGAAACCGCGGATGCTGGGGCTGTGACGGTTGCGTCAAATCTCCCCGATGGCGCAGCGGCTGGAGGAGACACCAGCAAGACCGCCTCAAACAAGAATCGGGAACGCGTAAATTTCGAAGTCTCTGAAACCCAAAGAGAATTGTTCCGGGAGCCGGGGGCGGTACGACGAATGACCGTGGCCGTTCTGGTCGATGGTCAACGCACCGTCGCGGCAGATGGAAGCGTGTCCTTTGAACCCCGTTCCGAGGGGGAGCTTTCCGATCTGCGCGAATTGGTCGCCTCTGCCTCTGGTTTTGACGAGGCGCGTGGCGATGTGTTGACCTTGAAGTCGATGGAGTTTCGACTGTCCGATACGTTGGGAACAGAGGGATCTCCCTCCCTTTTGCCCCGCCTTGGGCCGATCGATCCGATGCGTTTGATCCAATGGGGCATTTTGGCGTTTGTTGCCTTGCTTCTTGGTCTTTTCGTGGTGCGGCCGATGTTGGCCAGCCGTGCGCTGCCCGCGCCGACGCCACCCAGAAACCAGCCATTGTCCTTGCCCAAAGACGACACTGGTTCAGCCTTGACGGGCGTTTTGGACGAAGACTTCGTAACGCCGCCGCTGTCTGTGATTGCCGCTTCGCCTGACGAAGAACTGCCCGCCGATCCGGTCGAACGTCTGCGCAAGCTGATCGACAAACGTCAGAGCGAGTCGTTGGAAATTTTGCGCAGCTGGATGGAAAAAGAAGAGGAAGCCAACTGATGCCCCCTCTGAAGCTGGAAGTCTTTGAACTTGCGCTTGAAAAGCAGCCTTCTGCCGTAATGGTGGAGACCTCGGCCGTTGAGGATGCCCGTCTTGAGGGATATGAAGAAGGATATGGCGCCGGATGGGAAGATGCGACGGCCGCCGCACAGGAAGAGACCAACCGGCTGGGTGCCGATCTTGCAAACAATCTGCAGCGGCTAGGATTTACCTTTCAAGAGGCACGCACGCATCTTTTGCGGGCGGTTCGTCCGGTGGTCGTGCAACTCGCCACGCATTTGTTGCCGGCTTTGGCCAAAGAAGTGCTGGCCCCGGTTGTTCTGGATACGATCACCCCCCTTTTGGATGAGGCGGGGGATGCGCCGTTGCGGGTCATCCTGCATCCGTCGTCTCGCCCTGCGGTAGAGCGTCTTCTGACCAGCGCTTCGGGGCTCCCGCTTGTGATTGTCGAAGAGCCGACCTTGGCCGCGGGCCAAGTCTACCTTCAACTTGGCCAAAGCGAATTGCGCGTCGACGTTGACAGCGCGGTCAAGGAAATCCTTGGCGCCGTTCATGATTTCTTTGAGTTCGCTGAAAAGGAGAGTGAAATTGGATAAACCCTCGGACGCCAATCCCTTTGCTCAGGTGCCGATCGAGATCACGGTTTCGGTCGGAAAAGCGCGGCCCCAGGTGCGCGACCTTTTGCGATTGGGTCCCGATGCGATTTTGGCTTTGGACCGCCGCGTCGAAGACCCCGTCGAACTTTATATCGGCGATCGCCTGATTGCGCGGGGGGAGTTGCAAGAGATTGAAGGTGACCAAGCGGGCCAGTTGGCGGTGCGCCTGATCGAAGTGGCCAATCTGCGGGATGGGTTGTGAATGCAGGGGCTGCGCTTTGGGTCGGTTGTCCTTCTGGCCAGTTTGATCGCTGCGCCGGCCTGTGCCCAGCAATTCAGCCTTGATCTGGGTCAGTCGGGCGAGTTGGGGGGGCGCTCGGTCCAGCTGATCCTACTGTTGACGGTTCTCAGCATTGCGCCGGGCCTGGCGGTGACGGTGACCTGCTTTCCCTTCATCGTAACTGTCCTGTCAATCTTGCGCCAAGCCATCGGGCTGCAACAATCCCCCCCGAATCTTCTCATTGTCAGCCTCGCGATGTTTTTGACCTGGTTTGTCATGGACCCCGTTTTCACTGCTGCTTGGGATGCGGGCCTAGGGCCCTTGACCAAAGATGAAATGCCGTTGACCGAGGCCATTCCCGCAATCGTTGCGCCGTTTCGTGCCTTTATGGCGGCGCGGGCCGACCCCGATACCTTTGCGCAACTGTCTGCCTTGCGACACCAACCCGTGTTAACGCCACTGGCCGAGGCCCCCTTGTCGATCCTGATCCCAAGCTTCATGTTGTCAGAAATCAAGCTGGCCTTTCAGATCGGCTTTCTTGTGTTTCTGCCGTTTCTTGTCATCGATCTGGTCGTTTCGGCGGTGCTGATGTCAATGGGGATGATGATGGTTCCGCCAGCCGTCGTGTCTTTGCCATTCAAACTTGCCTTTTTTGTGGTGGCTGATGGGTGGACGCTGGTCGCCTCGGCCTTGGTCCGGTCCTACCAATGACCCATCGATCCGGCCGATCAGTCGCTCATCAGGGCCGACAGGATCGCTTGGGCCGAAGGGCTTGCCCAATCGGCATCCCCAATCAATCGCGCAACCTCTTCTCCCCTGGGGTTGACGATTACCGTCACGGGCAGGGCCGCGATCCCCATCGCCCGCGCAAGTTCGGAGGACGGGTCACGCCGAATGGGAAGACCTGCGATATCGGCTTTTTCAAAGAATTTCTGAATGCCCGCGACCGAATTTCTACCCGTCGCAATCGGCAAGACCCGCAGATCCGGCATGGTTTGCTGCAATTTCATCAGCGAAGGCATTTCCTCGCGGCAGGGCGCACACCAGGTTGCCCAGAAGTTCACGAGCACCCACGTGCCCCGCCAATCCGACAGGCGCGATGCGCTGTCTGCCTCATCCAAAAGGGTTGCATCTGGCAACGGAATGGGCGCGGCATGCAGGGCGAGCTTTTTCATATCCCCATCGGCCAAGGCTTTCAGGTCCGGTTGGGCATGCGCCACATTTGCACCAAGGGCCAAGGCCGTATAAAGGACCATCAGAATTTTCCGCAGCATGATACCTCCGATAGGCCGCACAATGTCCGATTCTGCAAAATCCGAGTCCGCCAACCAGATGTGGGGTGGGCGTTTTTCCGAAGGCCCAGACGCGATCATGCAGGCGATCAACGCCTCGATCGGGTTTGACCAGCGGCTTTACGCCCAGGATATCGCAGGCTCGCGCGCCCATGCGGCCATGTTGGCCGCACAGGGCATTCTGACTCCTAGCGATGCCGAGGCCATTCGGGAAGGCTTGCTCACCGTATTGTCAGAGATTGAAACCGGAACCTTTCCCTTCAGGGTCGAACTGGAAGACATTCACATGAATGTCGAGGCGCGGCTGAAAGAGATCGTGGGGGAGCCTGCTGGCCGTCTGCACACGGCGCGCAGCCGCAATGATCAGGTGGCCGTGGATTTCCGCCTGTGGGTCCGTGATCAATGTGATGCCGCGATTTCGGGGCTGACCGCGTTGATCCAGGCTTTCCTGACCCAGGCAGAGGCTGGGGCGGAATGGATCATGCCGGGCTTTACCCATTTGCAAACGGCCCAGCCCGTGACCTGGGGTCATCACATGATGGCCTATGTCGAGATGTTTGCCCGTGACAAATCGCGGTTCGAAGATGCGCGTCGGCGCATGAACGAATGCCCCTTGGGCGCGGCGGCCTTGGCCGGAACGTCCTTCCCGATTGATCGCCATGCCACGGCCCGGGCTTTGGGGTTCGATCGCCCGACGGCCAACAGCCTTGATTCCGTGTCTGACCGCGATTTCGCGTTGGAGTTTCTGTCGGCGTCGTCGATTTGTGCGATGCATCTGTCGCGCTTTGCCGAGGAATTGGTGATCTGGTCGTCGGCGCAATTCCGGTTTGTGCGCCTGTCCGACAAATGGACGACCGGGTCGTCGATCATGCCGCAAAAGAAAAACCCGGATGCGGCAGAGCTTTTGCGCGCCAAGATCGGTCGGATCATGGGGGCGAACGTGGCTTTGCTGACCATCATGAAGGGGCTGCCGCTGACCTATTCCAAGGACATGCAGGAAGACAAGGAACAGGTCTTTGATGCGGCAGACACGCTGATGCTGGGTCTGGCGGCGATGACGGGTATGGTCAGCGATATGGCCGCCAATCAGAAGACTCTGGAAATTTCGGCGGCTAGCGGGTTTTCCACAGCGACGGATCTGGCCGATTGGCTGGTGCGCGAATTGGGGTTGCCGTTCCGCGAGGCGCATCATGTCACCGGCACTCTGGTCGCGATGGCAGAGAAAAAGGGCTGTGATCTGCCCGACCTGTCACTGGCCGAAATGCAATCTGTTCATCCCGGTATTCGGACCGATGTGTTCGATGTGCTGGGGGTCAACAATTCGGTTCGGTCACGCCAATCCTATGGTGGAACCGCGCCCGATCAGGTTCGTGCGCAGATTGCGCGCTGGAAACAGATCCTGAACGGATAAGGGCGAATGGAACGTATCGGGCACTCCGGGCCGAAAACCGGGGTGCCGTTTCGCGGGGAAAGCCGATGAAATACATGGCCTTGGTATTGGTTTTGACGCTGGCCGCCTGTGGGGCAGATGGCCCGCCCCAAAGACCCGGTGTGTCGATGCAGGGGCAGGCCGCAATCGGCCTTGGCTTGAACTGACGGATCAGAGGGTCAGGATGGTTTGGCCGGTCGTCTCACGCGCTTCGAGCGCGCGGTGGGCATTGGCGACGTCTTCCAGCGCGAACCGTTGATCAATGCGGATTTTCACGTCACCGGAGATGACCTTGCCGAACAGATCTGCGGCCATGTGCTGACAGGTGGCGTGGTCGGCAATGTGGCTGAACACGGTTTGCCGCGTGATTTTGATTGACCCTTTGGCGGCAAGCACGCCGATATCGAGCGGTGGAACCTTTCCGCTGGCATTGCCGAAGGAAATCATCATTCCGAATTTCGCCACGCAATCCAGCGAACCGTCAAAGGTATCCTTGCCGATGGAATCCATCACGACATCGACGCCTTTGCCGCCGGTGATCTCTTTGACCTGTGCGACGAAATCCTGACGCCGGTAATTGATGACATGCGCCGCCCCATGGTCGCGGGCAAGGGCGCATTTTTCATCCGATCCCGCCGTGCCGATCAGCGTGATCCCCTCGGACCTTGCCCATTGGCAGGCCAGCAACCCCACGCCCCCGGCGGCCGCGTGAAACAGCACCGTGTCGCCCCGTTTGATCGGCGTTGTCCGGCGGAACAGGTAATGGACCGTCAGACCCTTGAGCATCATGGCCGCGCCGGTTTCAAAAGAAATGCCGTCGGGCAGTTTGCACACGCACTTGGCGGGCATCACGCGCTCTTCGCAGTAGCTGCCCGGGGGCTGGCTGGCGTAGGCCGCGCGGTCGCCCGGTTTCAGATGGGTGACGCCCGGGCCGACCGCTTCGATGACACCCGACGCCTCCATCCCCAAGGCCGTGGGCAGCGCCATGGGATAAAGGCCAGTGCGCTGATAGACATCGATAAAGTTCAAGCCGCAAGCCTTGTGATGGATCAAGACCTCCCCCGGGCCCGGTTCGCCGACGGGTCGATCCACCAGTTTCAGTTGCTCTGGCCCGCCGTGGGCTTCGATGATGATGGTCCGTGCCATGGGTTCCTCCGATTTCTGCGGTATGTTAGGCCCTTCTTGAGCAAATTCCAGCGGCAGGCCGTGAAGGGATTTGAATTTGTATCCGACATTGGATAATGCCGCCCGACACAAGGGCGCTTGGCAGGATACGACCATGGATCATTTCCAATATTCGGGCGGCATGCTTCATGCCGAAGACGTCTCGGTTTCCGAGATCGCTGCACAGGTTGGAACGCCGTTCTATGTCTATTCCGCGGCCACGCTGACACGCCACTTTCAGCTGTTCTCCGAAGCTTTGTCGCCCATGCCGCATCTGGTTTGCTTTGCGATCAAGTCGCTGTCGAACGTGGCGGTTCTGAAACTTCTGGGCCAATTGGGCGCGGGCATGGATGTCGTTTCGGGCGGCGAATATCTGCGGGCCAAGGCGGCGGGCGTTCCCGGGGATCGGATCGTTTTTTCTGGCGTGGGCAAAACGCGCGACGAAATGCGCATGGCTTTGACCGGGGGAATTCGGCAGTTCAACGTGGAAAGCGAGCCTGAGCTGTTGGCCCTGTCTGCGGTTGCAACCGAATTGGGGACGACCGCCCCCATTGCCATTCGCGTCAATCCCGATGTGGATGCCAAGACGCACGAGAAAATCGCCACCGGCAAATCGGAAAACAAGTTCGGCATTCCGATTGCCAAGGCGCGCGCCGCTTATGCCCAAGCGGCCAGCCTGCCGGGGATCAAAGTTGTCGGCGTTGATGTTCATATCGGCAGCCAATTGACCGATCTTGCCCCGTTCGAGGCCGCCTTTACCAAGGTGCGCGAACTGGCCTTGCAACTGCGGGCCGACGGCCACCAGATCACGCGCCTTGATCTGGGCGGCGGTCTGGGCATTCCCTACACCCGCTCGAACGAGGCGCCGCCGCTGCCGGTTGATTATGGCACGATGGTCAAACGGGTCTTGGGCGATCTTGACGTGGAAATCGAAATCGAGCCGGGCCGCCTGATTTCGGGCAATTCCGGGCTGTTGGTTTCTGAAGTGATCTATGTGAAAAACGGCGAAGGCCGGGATTTTCTGATCCTTGATGCGGCCATGAACGATCTGGTCCGCCCATCGATGTATGGGGCGCATCATGACATCATTCCGGTGATCGAAGGCACCCCGGGAAGCCCGACGCAGCCCTTTGATGTGGTGGGGCCGGTGTGCGAAACCGGGGACACCTTTGCCAAGGGGCGCGACCTTCCCCTGTTGGCCGCGGGTGATCTGGTCGCGTTCCGCAGCGCCGGGGCCTATGGCGCGGTCATGGCCAGCGAATACAATACCCGCCCCCTCATCCCCGAGGTTTTGGTGCAAGGGGATCAATTCGCTGTCATTCGGGCACGTCCGACCTTTGACGAAATCATTTCCCGCGATAGCATCCCCGAGTGGCTGTGACATTCCGTTCGGCCTGATCAAAGGGCTGGCATGGCGGACATTGACCCTCGCGATACCCTGCGTCACCTGAACCGCCCGGTTCTTTTGACTTTGGCTGGCATGTGGGCCGAACGGCTGAGCCGGGCGTTCTGGCCGGCATGGTCGTTGCTGATTGCCGCGATTGCCGCCTTGGCTTTTGGCGTACAAGACAGTCTGGGAAACACCGCGTGGCTTGCGGCGCAGATCGTGGTCGCGATTGCCTTTGTTGGTGCGCTTGCCTTTGGGGGGATGCGGTTTCGCAGGCCATTGCGCGCCGATGCTTTGGCGCGGTTGGATGCCACGATGCCGGGGCGGCCGATTGCGACCTTGTCAGACAGTCTGGCAATCGGGCAGAACGATCCAAGCTCCAAGGCCGTCTGGCAGGCACATTTGCGCCGGATGGCCGAACGTGCCGCGCGGGCGCGGGCAACCTTTCCCGACCTTCGGCTGTCGTCGCGTGACCGTTTTGCCCTGCGCTATGCTGCATTGACCGCCTTTGTGGTGGCGATCCTGTTTGGATCGGTGGGCCGGGTGGCCTCGCTTTCCGCCATTGCCCCGCAAAAGGGCGGGGGCGCGGCCGGTCCGGCGTGGGAGGGGTGGGCGCAACCGCCCGCCTATACTGGAAAACCGGCCATATATCTGAACGAGGTTGAGGCGGGCGAGCTTGACCTGCCCATTGGGACGATGCTGAATTTCCGGCTTTATTCGGAACCGGGCGAAATCACGGTCAGCGAAAGCGTTTCGACCGCGACGACCGATCCCAATGCCGCGTGGCAAAGCGCCGTGGCCTTTCCGCTGCAAACCTCGGGCTCGGTTTCGATCAATGGCGAGAGTGGCCGCAGTTGGACATTTCGCGCAATTCCCGACGCCGCGCCCACCATCCAAGCCTCTGGCGAAATCGGGCGAGACAAAGACCGTCGGTTCAAGCAGGAGTTTTCGGCCACGGATGATTTCGGTGTTGTGGCCGGGCAGGTGACGATCAGTCTGGATCTGACGGCGATTGATCGCCGCCACGGATTGGCCCCCGACCCAGAGCCTTTGGCGGATGTGGTTCTGGATTTGCCGATGCCGTTGCGCGGCGGGCGGGCCGAATTTACCGAAACTTTGGTGGATGACCTATCCGAGCATCTTTTCGCCAATATGCCAGTCAAGATGGTCTATTCGGCGACCGATGCGGCCGGAAATACGGGGATGGCGGCGCCGATTTCGGTGGTCTTGCCCGCCAAACGGTTTTTTGACCCGTTGGCGGCCGCCCTGATCGAAATGCGCCGCGATCTTTTGTGGACACGGGAAAACGCAACCCGGTCGGTTCAAATCCTCAAGGCGATGCTGAACAGACCTGAGGGGTTTGTGCGCAACGCCGATAACCTGCGCCGTTTGCGGGTGCTGACGCGTGAATTGGATGCGGTCAAGGCCAGCCTGACGGTCGAGGACCGGGATCGCTTTGCCAGTGACATGTGGGATTTGGCGCTTCGGATCGAAGAGGGCGATCTGGCGAATGCCTTTGAACGGCTGCAACGGGCGCAGGACCGGTTGAATGAAGCGATGAAGAACGGGGCCAGCCCCGAGGAGATCGATCGGCTGATGCAAGACATGCGTCAGGCGCTGAATGATTATATGCAAGAGCTGAGCGAAGAGCAGCAGCGCAATCCCGACGGCCAGAATTCCGAGCAGATGCAGGGCATGGAATTTTCGGGCCAGCAGTTGCAAGAGATGTTGGATAAACTGCAACAGCTTATGGAAGAAGGCAAAATGGCCGAAGCCCAAGAGCTGATGCAGATGCTGCAGCAATTGATGCAGAATATGCAGGTGACCCAAGGCCAAGGGGGGCAGGGTCAGGGTCAACCGGGGCAAAAGTCGATGCAGGATCTGGGCAATACCCTGCGCGATCAACAGGGCCTGTCCGATGATGCCTTCCGTGATTTGCAAGAGGGCAACTCGGGCGAGGAACCGCGTGAGGGGCAACAGGGATCGCTGTCGGATCGCCAGCGCGAATTGCGCCAGCGATTGGATCAGATGGGCAAGGGCCAGCTTCCGGGGGATGGCACCGAAAAGGGCGAGGCGGGCCGTCAGGATATGAAGCGCGCCGAAGAGGCCATGCGCGATGCCGAACGATCGTTGGAAGAAGGCGATTTGTCGGGTGCCTTGGATCGTCAGGCCGAGGCCATGCAGGCGCTGCGGGACGGGATACGGAATTTCGGTGATGCCTTGGCGGAACAGCAGGGCGAGTCGCAGGCCCAGCAAGGCGAACGTTTTGCCGAGGTTGATCCGACAAACCGCCGCGATCCACTGGGGCGCGAACCCGGAGACAGCGCGCGCATTGGTTCGGACAAGAATTTGCTGCAGGGCGAAGATGTGTATCGTCGGGCGCAGGACTTGCTGGATGAAATCCGCAAACGCTCGGGTGAATTGGCGCGCCCCGAAGCCGAACGCGATTACCTGCGTCGGCTGCTTGATTTGTTCTAACGCGTTTCGGGAAACCGCCATGCTTCGGCAGCGGCCCCGATTTCGCGGGCGACTG
Source organism: Paracoccaceae bacterium (assembly GCA_023263735.1). Lineage (GTDB taxonomy): Bacteria > Pseudomonadota > Alphaproteobacteria > Rhodobacterales > Rhodobacteraceae > Pseudotabrizicola. The sequence goes on from JALQUQ010000003.1 coordinate 17,393, forward strand.
CGCAAATCCGGGGCGCCCGTTCGATCAGTTCCGCCAGACTGCTGCGCGCGGTCGAGGTGGTGACTGAAATGGCCCCAAGCACCCTGCCACTGCGGGCAAGAATGGGGGCGGCGCAACAGATGATCCCGGGCTCATGCTCTTCACGGTCGAGTGCGTAACCGGTGCTCCGAATGGTCTCCAACTCGGCCAGCAGGGCTGCAGGGGTGGTTAGGGTCGTGGGCGTGTGGGCGTAAAAACTTTGCCGGGTCAACGCCGACTCGAGCGCGGATTGGGGCAAGAAGGCCAACATCGCCTTGCCGACGCCCGTGCAATAGGCAGGCCCGACCTTGCCCGCCTGCGCGAACATGTCGACCGGGCGGGTGGCCGTGCGTTTGTCGACATACAGCACCTGCCCCCCGTCAAGTTGGGCCAAGTGGATAGACTCCTGCGTTTCGGCCGACAAACGCTCCATCCACGGTTGGGCAATCGGGGCCAGCGACGATTGTGACCATGCCGCATGGGCCAGCCGCACCAATCGGATCCCCGGAGAGTAGCTGGCCGATTCCGGGATATAGTCCAGCATCCCCTGATGGGTGAGTGTTTGCAGAAATCGATACAGGGTTGCCTTGGGAAAGGACGATCCTGCCAAAAGTTCGGAAAAGCGGACGGGGCGACCGAATGCCGCCACCTGATCCAGCACGGTCAAGGCCTTGCCGACCGTTCCATCGCCTTTCAAGTCGTCTGTCATGCGGTGCGGCCCTTTCCGTTGACAGGATACAGATTACCGCGCATATTTTCCATTATGCAAGACCTGGTTTCAAATAGTGAAACCAAATGGCGAATAAGGAAGCAGACATGTCAGGACCGCTGAACCCGGATTGGATTGCTGCCGATTGGGGGACCTCGAACCTGCGGGTTTGGGCCATGGGGTCATCTGGTATTTTGGCCTTTGCCGAGTCGGATGACGGGATGGGAAAGCTGGATCGCGCCGGGTTCGAACCTGCGTTGCTGCGCCTGATCGACGCTTGGATCGACCGACCGACCCGGATCATCGCCTGTGGCATGGTGGGGGCCCGGCAAGGCTGGGTCGAGGCGCCCTATCGCGCTGTTCCTTGCCCGCCAGTCGCGCCGAATGCGCTGATTTCGGTGCAAACTGCAGATCCCCGTTTGCAGGTGCAGATCGCCCCGGGCCTGATGCAGGCGCAACCCGCCGATGTGATGCGGGGCGAAGAGACCCAGATTGCCGGAGCCCTTGCCCTGCATCCCGGATATGACGGGGTTTTCTGCCTTCCGGGCACGCATTCGAAATGGGTTCACGTCAGCGCGGGCGAGGTTGTGAGCTTTCAGACCTTTATGACGGGCGAACTTTTCGCGCTGATCGCGGGCCAGTCGGTTCTGCGCCACGGCATGGCCGGGGATGGCTGGGATCAGGCTGCTTTTGATGGCGGTGTCGGTGATGCCCTCTCTCGCCCCGAAAAGCTGGCGGCACGTCTTTTTTCCTTACGCGCCGAAGGCCTGCTGAACGGGCTTGGGGCGGATGCCGCCCGATCCCGGCTGTCCGGGCTTTTGATCGGGGCCGAACTGGCGGCGGCCAAACCCTATTGGCTGGGCCAGCCGGTCACCCTGATCGGGTCAGAGCGGTTGTCGAATGTTTATAAACAGGCTTTGGCGGATCAGGGCGTTCCTGCCCGAACCCTGCCTGCCACCGATTGCACCTTGGCGGGCTTGGTCGCTGCGTCAAACCAGAATGCGAGGAAAGCATGACCCATCGGAACCTGATCGCCATTTTGCGCGGCATCACCCCGCCCGAAGCCATTCCGGTGGCCCGTGCCTTGGTGGATGCTGGGATCACGCGCATTGAAGTGCCGCTGAACTCTCCTCAGCCGCTGACATCGATTGTGGCGATGGTCGACAAATTGTCCAGCGTGGCACAGATCGGCGCGGGAACGGTGCTGAACGTGGATCAGGTGCAGGACGTCAAGGATGCCGGGGGGAAACTGGTCGTGTCCCCCAACTGCGACCCGGAGGTGATCCGCGCGACGAAAAAGCTGGGCCTGCAATCCTGGCCGGGGGTGATGACCCCGACGGAATGCTTTGCCGCGCTGCGGGCCGGGGCTGATGGGCTCAAGCTGTTTCCGGGCAGTCTGATCGGGCCGGATGGGCTCAAGGCCATTCGGGCCGTTCTTCCCAAAGGGACGAAAGTCCTGGCGGTTGGGGGTGCCGGGCCAGACAATTTTGCCGCATGGGCCAAAGCTGGGGCCGATGGGTTCGGGATTGGCACCGCACTTTATGTGCCGGGGCTTTCGGTGGAGGAGGTGGCCGAACGCGCGGCCCGGATCGTCGCTGCCTATGATGAGGTTCTGGGATGATCCACGACGCCACCAATTGTGTGCTGGGCGAAGGCCCATTGTGGCACCCGTTGCGCAAAACCCTGTTCTGGTTTGATATCGTCAACCGCCGTTTGCACAACGCGGGCCGTCATTGGCAGTTTGAGGAAATGGTCAGCGCGGCGGGTTGGGTCGATCACGACCGGCTGCTCATCGCGTCGGAAACGCAACTTTTCCTGTTTGATCTGGAAACGGGCGCTGTGGAAAAGATCGCGGCGCTTGAGGCGGACAATCCCGAGACACGGTCGAATGACGGGCGCGCCGATCCCAAAGGCGGGTTCTGGATCGGTACGATGGCCAAGAACGAGGCCAGCGGCGCCGGCGCTTTTTACCGCTATTACAAGGGCGAATTGCGCAAACTTTGGACTGGCATCACCGTGCCAAACGCCCAATGTTTTGCGCCAGATGGCCGAACCGCCTATTTCTCGGACACGCCCACCCACAAGGTCATGCGGGTGGCTCTGGATGAAAACGGATGGCCCTGCGCCGCACCCGAAGTGCATTTGGATTTCACCGCCGAAGGCTGGTATCCGGACGGTGCCTGTACCGACGCGGCCGGAAATATCTGGATTGCGTTTTGGGGGCGGGCCTTGGTGCAGGGCTTTGCGCCCGATGGCACCACTTTGGGCGTCTTTGGCTTTGACTGCCCGCAAACGACCTGCCCGGCCTTTGGGGGGGCAGATTTCGAGACGCTCTATTGCACCTCGGCCGCGCGCGATCTGACCGATGGCAATCCCGCCAACGGGCAAACCTTTGTCGTTGAAACCCAAATCCGGGGCCGGGCCGAACCCGCCGTCGTGTTGTAAAAGGGGCCGCAATGAAAAGAACCTTGGGCGTTTGCTATTACCCCGAACAATGGCCCGAATCGCAGTGGGAAGACGACGCCCGCCGCATGGCCGAGATCGGTCTGACATGGGTGCGCATCGGTGAATTCGCATGGTCGCGGATCGAGCCAGAGCCGGGCCGGTTTGACTGGGATTGGCTGGATCGCGCCATTGCGACCTTGGGGCGGCACGGGCTTAGGGTCGTGTTGGGCACACCAACCGCGACCCCCCCGATCTGGGTGCTGGAAAAACTGCCCGACATGCTGGCGGTGGACGAGTTCGGCCGGAGCCGTGGCTTTGGCTCGCGCCGTCATTACGACTTTTCGCATCAGGGCTATCGACAGGAATCGGCGCGCATCGTGACGGCGGTTGCCCAGCGTTACGGCAGAAATCCCCATATTGGCGCGTGGCAAACCGATAACGAATATGCTTGTCACGATACGGTTCTGTCCTATTCGCCCGCGGCGTTGAAAGGGTTTCGCGATTGGCTGGCCAGCAAATATCAATCTCCGCAGGCCCTGAACCGGGCGTGGGGCAATGTGTTTTGGTCGATGGAATATTCCAGTTTTGACCAAGTGGGCTTGCCCAATCTGACCGTGACCGAGGCAAACCCCGCGCATTGGATGGATTTTCGCCGGTATTCCAGTGATATGGTGGTGGAATTCAACCGCATCCAGACCGAAATCCTGCGCAAGTATTCTGACGCGCCGATCGCGCATAACTATATGGGCAAGATCACCGAATTTGACCATTTCGCCGTGGGTGCCGATCTGGAGATTGCGTCGTGGGATGCCTATCCGCTGGGGCATTTGGCCGTGTTTGGCACCTCGGACGCGGTCAAGCGTGACTACGTTCGGCAGGGTGATCCTGATTTTCAGGCGTTCCACCATGATCTTTATCGGGCGGTGGGGGCCATGCGCCCGCGCCGTTCCGCAGCCCAAGGGCGTTGGTGGGTGATGGAGCAGCAGCCCGGTCCGGTGAACTGGGCCCCCTATAACCCCGATCCACTGCCCGGAATGGCGCGGCTTTGGGCTTGGGAGGCTTTTGCGCATGGGGCCGAAGCGGTGTGCTATTTCCGTTGGCGACAGGCGCCCTTTGCCCAAGAGCAGATGCACGCAGGGCTGTTGCGCCCCGATGACAAGCCCGCCCCCGCCTATGCCGAGGCCGCGCAGGTTGCCTGCGAACTGGCCGAGATGCCAGAACAGGGAACGACCCGGGCCAAGGTTGCCTTGGTCTTTGATTATGCGTCGGCTTGGGCGTGGAAGGTTCAGCCCCAAGGCAAGGGGTTCGATTACGTCGCACTGGCCCTGCACCTCTATCGGGGGCTTCGTCTGCTGGGGCTGTCGGTCGATATCCTTCCGCCCGATGCCGACGATCTGTCGGGGTATCGTCTGGTGCTGGCGCCCGGCGTGGCAACCCTCTCCGACCCGCTGAAGGCCGCGATGGCCCGGTTCGATGGGCACATCCTGTTGGGGCCGCGCACCAATTCCAAGACGCCCGATTTCGCAACGCCGGTCCCGTTGCCCCCGGCCATTCCGGGGCTTGATGCCGTGATCGCGCGTGTGGAAAGCCTGCCGCCCGAGGTGACGGTTCCGGTGGATGGTGGCGGAAGCTTTTCGATCTGGCGCGAAAAGCTGGAAACCGCGGCCAAGGTCGTTATCGACGGGTCGGATGGTTTCCCGGCTTTGGTTCAATCCGAGGCCATTCATTATCTGGCGGGCTGGCCGGATGACGTGCTTCGCGACCGGGTCTTGGCCCATGTCTCCCAGTTGGCAGGGTTGCCGACGACCGCCTTGCCCGAAGGCCTGCGGTGCCGCGAGACGGAAACCCATCGGTTCTGGTTCAATTACGGGGCCCAACCCGTTGCGTTTCAGGGCATGACGATCCCGGCGGCGGGGGTCCATTGGGAAAAGCTTTGATCCTATAGCCCCCCGGCAATCCGGGGGGCAGCCCATCACGGCTGTTGCGTCGATCCGGCATACAACGGTATACGACACTCATGCGACAGACCCTGACCCAGATTTACGAAGCCCGCGTCGCCGAGGGTAAACTGCGCCCCGATCCGGCGCAGCATGCCGTCTTGCCAGCCTTGGAATCCCTCCGCCTTTGGGTGGAAGAAAATGCCAACCGCAAGACCGGCCTATTCGCGGGTCTTTTTGCGCGCCCCACGCTGCCGCCCAAGGGGCTGTATCTGTGGGGCGGGGTTGGTCGTGGGAAATCCATGGTGATGGATTTGTTCTGCGAAGCCACCGACACGCCGAAAAAGCGCCGGGTCCATTTCCACGCATTCATGCAGGAAATCCACAAGGGCCTGCACGCGGCGCGGCGCGACAATATCGAAGACGCGCTGGGACCAGTGGCCGACCGGGTCATCCGCGATACCAAATTGCTGGCCTTTGATGAGATACAGATCATCGACATTACCGATGCGATGCTGGTGGGGCGGCTGTTTCAAAAGCTGTTCGAGGCCGGTGTGGTGATTGTCACCACGTCGAACCGGGATCTTCGCCAAGTGCTGCAATGATTTCTGAGTATGATTTTTCCATCACTCTTTCCTCTCGAGGG
>JALQUQ010000400.1 GCA_023263735.1 Paracoccaceae bacterium
TCAAATAAAATCAATGACTTATACTGGAGAAGGTTGGACGTCAGACCCATCCCCTCCGCCATTCATTAAAAAACTCTTGCGTTGGGTCCCGCGTTATCGGGGTTCGGCAGGTCCTTCTCGCGCCGTGCTAGGTGCATATGTGGGGTTGCGGCAGGGGCTGATGCGTGGTGCGAAAAGGAGCATCTCTGGCACTGCGTCCCGGTTCACTTTCGCCGCCGGCAGGGTGATGAGATATCCGGGTCGTGGTGCCGGAATGGCAGCTTCTCCAGCCCGTAAACAGGTCAGCGCACAATCAGCGCACAGGGGGAACGCCCTTTGTCTCCACCGCCTAATCCACCCGGCGTACGAAATCGAAACGCAGGGACGGGCGGGGGGGCGGGGGGTGATGTCGCGGTCGCGCCCGGTCCAGAAATGGGCCTTGCCATCCGCGCCGCGGGCATAGCGCGCGATCCGGCGGACCCGCAGTCCGTTGGGCGGCACCTGTTCTTCGTCCAGATGTTTGGTTTCGGACACAACCTGCGAGCGGTGCTGGGGCGCGGCGGCCGTGGCGGCCTGATCGGTCCGCCCGCGCCGCAAGCTGATGTCCCCCTCCACCGCCGGGTTGGTCGCCGTCTGGCGCGGGACATAGGGAATCCAGGCCCGCGCGGTGTTGGATTTCAGCGTGAAATACTCCCCCGGCGCGGTGGTGTCGGGACGCTCTGGCGGCATCTCGGTGTCGGTGGTTCGGGTGATACCGGTCGCATCCGTCAGCACCCGCTCCCACGCCCAGACAAGGTTTGCATCTTCGTCGCGCAGGAACCGCACCTCTTCGCGCAGATCGTTGTCCAGCACGCTGGGGGCGATGTTCGGCACAAGAAGCCAGCTTCCATCCAGCGTCGCCCCCCGCTCGGCACCGGTTTGCCCGGCGGCGGAGGCGTCCGCACCCGGCGCAAAGATCGCCCAATCCTCGCCCGGCCTGCCCGTGATCGCGGGCTGCGCCTCGGTCACCACGCCGAAACTGTCCACCACGCTCAGCTGATCGATCTTGCGCAGCCCCCCGGCCCGCATCGGCGCGGGGACCAAAAGCCAATTGCGCACATCGGCATAGAAGAATTCGGGCAACAGCATCGACAGCGCGTTCGGCTCGGGGTCAAAGGGGCCATCGAAATAGGCCGCACCCTCCTCGATCTGCCATGTCCTAGGATCTGGCGCGCCTTTAAAGGCAAGCTGCGCGGGCATTGCGGTGAAACTGGTGCGTTGCACGGCTGGGGCGCGGTCGGTCGTGGCAAGGTCAAAGTCGTGCCAGTCAAGCGCGCGCCCGTCATAGCCACGCATCGTCAGCCGCAGCGACCCGGCCTCGATCACGGCATCGTAACTCAGGCGTTGACTGTTCCAGCCCGGGGCGCGCCCCTCGGCGGTTTCAGCCTCGATCACCGCCTCCAAGGGCGCGCTTGGGTCAATCGGTCGCCGCGTCTCGCCCAAGATCACCCGGTCGAACCCGATTTCATGCGCGGCCATCGAAACCTGCGCGACCCGGCCGCCGTCTTCGGCCTCGAACTCGCCAAACTGCCATTGGCGGGCAAGAAACCAAAAGGGGTCGGCGACCCGCATTTCCAGCCCCTCGGCAAGATCGGGGGACAGGTTGGTGCCGACAAGGCGCTGACTGTCGGTTTTCTTGGCCATCAGCTTTTCCTCCCTCGTGACCTGCCGCTCGGTCCCACCAGCCCCGCGCCCCGAAGTCCGGGGGTGGCGGCACCGGCTGTGGTGACGAATCCGGCACCAAGCTTGTGCGGATCGCGCAGATAAAGGCCGCGCCGCCCCGTTGGCAGCCGCAGCGCCCAACCGCCCTCTGCCAGTGCCACCGCCGGGACAAGGTTCGTCCCGGCCAGCAGATTGGCCACAAGCGGCGTGTCCTGTGTGGTCGCCGCGCGCACCTGCATCCACCGGATCGCTTCGCGCACGTCGCGCGCCACCGCCTCGGGGGTCCAGCGGTGCAGCGCAAGGTCATGCGCAACGCACAGCAACAGCGCATTTGGTGCCTCGGCCTGCGGGCTGTCATGATGGATCGCAACGGCGGCCGGTTGCTGGATCGAGGGTCGCACCTCGACCCATTCATCGATCACCATCCCGGCAAAGTCTGCGGCGGCCGCAGGATCGCTCTGGGCCAGAAAATGGCCGAAATGATAGGATCGGGGCGCGTCTTCTTCGGGGCGCGGATCGGCCTCGCCCGGATCATCCGCCGTTGCCGCAGTGGCCACGTGATAGGCCCGCACCCCGGAAACCAAGGCAGCCATCCCCGGCACGGGGGCCAAGGCCTTGCGCACCGCGATCCAGTCGTCAAGCGCATCGGTCGGCCCCCCGGTCCGGTCGATCAAGGGCCGGGTCGCCAAAGACTGGGCAAAGCGGGGGAAAACCGGAAATTCGGGTCGTCCGACGGCGGCGCGCAAGGCCATGCAGAGGGCGGAAAGCTGTTCCCGCGCGGCCGCAGGGCTGGCCGTGGCCGCCGGGTCGGTCGCTGCCGCCAAGGCCGCATCCACCGCAAGAAGCCGCGCGGCCACAAGGGCCGCCCGCTCATCGATGCGCGCCTTTGCGGCGGCGGTATCCTTTAGCACCGCCGCAGGGGAAAGGTGCAGCGCCCGAACCTCGGGGGTAAAGGCCTGCGCCGCCCTCAACCGGGCGTTCAACGCCGTGATCCGGCGGTCAAGCGCGGTATCCGCCGCCGGATCATCGCCCCAGTCCCGGCCCGGC